>JBAUIA010000298.1:0-9455 GCA_049680565.1 Phototrophicaceae bacterium | reverse complement strand
GTGTACGGCTGCTGCTCATATGGGCTTGATTACTCTCGAAGATGGCGGTGAATTTGTCGTCACTTTCTTAGATGGACAAGAAGAATATGAAGGTACTGAGCAAAACGGCATTGAAACCAGCAGTTGGGGCAGCTATAGCGCGAGTTTCTCTGTCAGTTCGGACGTAATTAGTATCGACTGGAACACACGCGCTTATGATTTAGAAGGCGAAACAGGTGATACATTTGCAGTGATTTGTCCAGCAGATGGCGAACGACGCAGCATTTGGGGTACTGAAATCTACACCTCCGATTCCTCCATGTGTACGGCTGCTGCTCATATGGGCTTGATTACTCTCGAAGATGGTGGTGAATTTGTCGTCACTTTCTTAGATGGACAAGAAGAATATGAAGGTACTGAGCAAAACGGCATTGAAACCAGCAATTGGGGCAGCTATAGCGCGAGTTTCTCTGTCAGTTCTGATTCTGTTGCTGGTGTCGAAAGCATATTAACATTCGTGAGTGATGATGAATCCATCACATTCGATTATGCCAGCAGTTGGGAAGTGACCGAAACACCTAGCGGTATTCTTATCACCCTCGTTGATACATTATCAAATGGTGTAACATCGGCAGAAATTGAATTCATCTATCTTGTTGAACCGCTTATGGAACAACTTGGTATTGATGAAGATGATGCCGCAGAAGATGCAATGGAGACTGTTTCAAAAGCATTTGTGGAACAAGGCACTGAAATCGGCGAAATTGAAGTCCTCGAACTTGGTGATAACATTGTTGCAACCTTATTGATTAGTGCTGCTGATGAGGATTTGTTGATTGCGACTGTCGAAACGGATGAAGGCTTAATCTTAGCACAGGCATCCGAAGCGGATAACGACATCGACCTAATCCTAAGTTACTTCTATGCGGTTTTAGAATCACTCGTGATCGACTAAGTCCGATCAAATTAGCTAAAGTTTCATTACCCTCAACGTTAGATAATGCGTTGAGGGTTTTTGTTTTATAGCAACCTATCAATAAAATTGCCAGACAGTCTCATTTCACCAAATATTAATTAGTCTCTGCTAATGAGTGAACAATGCCAGCGTGATTCTTTCCATCCATCGTCAGTTAATTTCCAAATAATCGTGACGACACAATTGAAGTTTAAGGTTGCATCACCAACGGTTAACATTTGGCAAAAATCGACCACACTATAACCCATTTCGGCTTGTTGTATCGCTTGATATTTTGTGATTTTTGTTGCTGTGTGGGCGTTCATTGCATCTAATTGTTCAAAGAGATTATGAAACCAATCTTCCCAATCTTGGCGTGTCTCGACGACGACATTTTGACCTTCTGTGCCAAGATCAATAATACCAAAATCATCATCACATAATGCCGCTAAAGTGTCGAAATCATGCTCGCTTACACAGCGAAAGAGTGTTTTTGTTTCTTCAGCAAAAGGTTGTGCATCCATGTTTGATGGTGCAGTAACAGGGACTCGCTCTACCATAGACATACTATTTGTTCCTTATGTAAATAGCTATAACGATGTGTTTATATGCTTTAAAGAAAACCGCCCGATGTAAATCGGACGGCTTGTGAAAATTTAAACCGTAAAACACGAACCTTTAAGCAAGTTCAGCTTCGGTTGTGCCTGTACCCATTTCAGGGTTGTAGCCCATATTTTCGCTGCGAATTTGTGCGACTTGTGTTAGGAGTACACCATAAATCACTTTGGATGCAACATCAGCAACCGTATAGGTTAGTGTGCGTGCAACAATACCTGCTTCTGTGATTGTACCTGCTCCCAAGAAACCTTCTGTGTTAAGCAATACTGGCATCAGGTAACCACCGGGGTAAAGCATCCAACTCACCATGAATAGTGGCAAAATCATACCAAAGACACGCGCTGCATTGTCTTGCATACCGACTTTACCTTCTTGGATAACTTGGTAAATTAGATAGAGTACGTGCAGGAAGAATAAGGTACTGATTAAGCCCCAAATATAGAATGGTGAGGTTAAACTAGCTGCTTGCGCTTCGTAAAATTGTCCAATGTAACCTGTCACAATCATCCCTGTGCCAGAGAACCAAAATTGATTCCGCAAGCTGGCACGACGGTTTTGTGTAATATCAACAATGAACAAAATCTGGAAGAGAAGCATCGGTACATCAATCAACCAGTTTAGGTAACGGAAACCATTAGAAAAAGCATCCTCACCTTCTGCAAGTCGGTATGTACCTGATTCGGCATTAAATGCAAAACTATTTTGCCATGCTTGTGATTGGTAAAATAGAATTAAAAATGCAGATACCATGACGACTACAGATAGCACAGATGACACACGGAAACGGGGTGCAACGCTACGAATCGTTAGTACAAAGTAAAACAGTGCTGCTAACATAATCGAAAAACCCAATGTCAGGGTTTGTGCCACGATGTCATATGTCATTGGGGAAATTTCACTCACGAAATTTTCCGCATTAACTAGGGCTTCGCTATTAACTTGGATAATGTCTTGGATAACATCATCTTGAGCAAATGTTGGGAATACCAACATGAGCATCGCAAGAATAGCAACTAAACTAATCACTATAGATCTACGTTTCATACAACAAACTCCTCTAATTACAATAAATATACACATTCATCTACTTACAACAATAAAGAAACTAACAATACGACCACAACGATTTATGTATATTGTTTGAAGCGTACAATACATTTAAAATTTACAATAAGTTTATGAAGATAGAATATATACTAACTAAGGAGCATCTAAATATTGTTAGAGACGTATACCAGCGTATCACGTGATTTGATGAAAGGATGAAATGATGAAAATGAGTCGTGAGGATGATACTTTTAGCATTTGGAAGTTAGATCGATTTAGACGTTCGCTTGTTAAAAGTAGAACCTGCCCTACTTAATGAGCAATCCCCCTACCCCAAAAACCATATTGTCTATGCTACAATACCATCACATCACAATGGCGTGCATGAGAGACACGGCAACTTGTGATAACACACACATTTTTATACGAACACACACACATAGAAAGTGATCTCGATGCCACCTTTAAACCGCATAGGGATTCGCAAAGAAGATGAACATAAGCGCCATGAATACCGTGCGCCGCTTGTTCCATCTGACCTTGCGAAATTACGCGACCAATATTCGGACGCAGAATTTATTATTGAAGCAGGACGACTCGCATCTTACGAGTATCCGCGTGCTTTTACCGATGAAGAGTATGAAGCCGTCGGCGCAACAATTGATGATATTGCTCAGGCAGATATTATCTTAGGCATCAAAGAAATTCCAATTGCTGATTTATTACCTAATAAAATGTATGCTTTTTTCTCCCATACGTATAAAGCACAACCACACAATATGCCGATGCTGCGTAAGCTGCGAAACATCGGTTGTAGCTTGATTGATTACGAACTGATTGTTGAAGATGTCAGTGATGATTTGTATGAGGTGGATCGTTATCGACGCAAAGTATTTTTTGGGCATATGGCAGGCTATGCAGGCACAATTGATACACTCTATGGATTAGGTCAACGCTACGCCGTAAAAGGGATTCATACGCCCTTCTCCGCGATTAAAAAAGCGATTGATTACACCAGTGACTACGGCAATTTTGGAGATTTTGATAAAGCTATCGCTGCCATTGAAACACTTGCAGAAGCCATCAAAACAGATGGTTTACCACAACATATCTCGCCTGTTATTTTTGGTCTGACAGGACATGGCAATGTGGGTAAAGCAGTACGCCATATTTTAGAAAAATTGCCGATTGTAGAAATCACACCTGAGCAATTGATTGATTGGCGCATCACCCCAGAAGAATCACTCCATCAAGTCTATTTGGTACATTTCAGCCGTGCCTACCGCGAACCTGCAACTTTACAAACCTATTTACCACATCTCAGTGCTTTGATACATGGCGCAAAGTGGCTTCCGCATCAAGAACGGATGGTAACACGGGCTTGGTTACAGCATGTTGCTGATACAAAACTCGAAATTATTGGGGATATTAGCTGTGATCCAAATGGTGCAATTGCTATCAGTAAACCAACCTATCCTGATGACCCAATTTATACATATTTGCCAAAAAAAGATGATCTCGCGCTGACATGGTCAGATGAGCAATTTGAAGCTACCTGTGACATGGGTATTCAAGCGGAGGGTGTCGCGGTGATGAGCGTGACGAACCTCCCTGCTGCTTTTGCGCGTGAATCATCTACATCATTTAGTCATATGTTAGTTGACTCTATCGCTGAACTCATCCATGCTGATTTAACACAACCATTTGCTGACTTAGCCATCTCCCGACAAGTGAAACGAGCGTTTATTATGCACCAAGGTGAATTCACACCTGATTTCGAGCAACTCCAAAATCACGTTCTACCGCGTGTTGCCATCATTGGCGCGGGTCGTATGAGCGAAACCGTCATTGATTATCTCGTGAATCATACATCTGCCAATCTCATTATTGCGGACAGCAATTTAAAGCAAGCCGAAGCAGTCAGCCAAGCGATTCCAGCCAAGCGCCTCAAAGGGATTCATCAGATTGAAATTGGCGATACAGATGAACAAAACGCACCAATTGAAGCCATATTAAAGTCAGTTGATATCGTTGTGAGTTTATTGCCTGCATTTTTGCATCCTAAAATTGCTAAACTAGCAATCACAACACGCACACACCTTGTAACAGCCTCGTATGTCAGTGAAGCCATGCAAGCACTCCATGATGAAGCACGCGCAGCAGGCATTATTTTGCTCAATGAGGTCGGTGTTGACCCCGGTTTAGATCATATGTCAGCGATGAAAATCATTCATCAATTACAAGCTGAGGGTAAGCAAATTACCTCTTTCAAGTCATATTGTGGTGGTATCCCCTACCAAACAACCCGTGATAACCCGCTCAACTTTAAAGCATCATGGAGTCCAATTGGAATTTTATCGGCTGTTAATCGTCCAGCACGGTTCATACACAATCAGCAAGTCATTGACCAAGCACCACTTGATGTGTTCAAAAATGCTCAGTCAATTAGTATTGCTGATGCAGAACGGGATTTTGAAGGCTATCCCAATGGTAATTCTGAGCAATATCAAGCTATTTATGGACTCGAACAAGTTCAAACACTCATTCGCGGTACATTGCGCTTTTCTGGTTGGAGTCATATTTTCCAGACTTTGCATACTTTGGGTTGGTTCAGCGATGCACCTAGCACAACCGTTGCAGCCAAAACCCTCGCCACCGATTTAAGCGAAGATATTTTAGCAGTCGTCAAATGGCTCAAATTAAACCAAGCCGAAGATGAAACAGTCACTGCTTTTGAATACTTGCGCGACTCATTCCTCAATCAAGAAGATTTAGCTTATTTTGAGGGAGAAAGCGATCAATTGGTGATGTTCCATGAATTTGAAGCAACTGATAAAGACGGTCAAGCGGAGCATATCACCTCCGAATTACGCATCATCGGGGATGCTGATGGCTATTCAGCAATGGCGAAAACAGTCGGCTACCCCTGCGCGATAGCTGTTAAGATGATCTTAGATGGTACATATACACAAACAGGGGTTTCGATTCCTACCATTCCTGAATTGTATAATCCAATTTTAGAAGAACTCGAAGCATTCGGCATCAAATTTACAGAAACAAGCCATTAATTTATACACTTGTATCCTATAAGACAAAACCCCACAGTTTAGTAGACTGTGGGGTTTTTAATTGAAGTGTAACCAAGGCATATCATCTTTAACTAATCAGTATCCCATAAAATAAGAGACCGTGCGGAAAGTGGATCATTAATATCGATTCTGTAGATTTTTAGACCCGTTCTACGCTCGAAATTAGCTGATACATGTTATTACCGAAATATCTTACCATATGGTCTCTAAGATAAATGAATGAGTTAGTCTATGTGCGCAACCTTTGTTTCTTTGCGCGACTCGCTCAAGAGCGAAACAAACGTTGTCCCGCCTGTTCCCTTGGCTGTCTCCTGATTATCTGCTTGATGTAAAATATAGCGCACACTGATTTCAATATGTTTTTGACGAAATGTATCCAGCACCTTGATGCAGGCATTATATTGGTCAATTGCTAGTGGATAAGTATCCTGCTGGCGCTCAACAAAAGCACGAACGGATACACTACTTTCCATTGCCTCAATAAACTGGCGATGACTAGGCAACATATAATGGCGCATTTTGCTCAAGAATTGCTGTGTTTCTGGCTTCACATGGCGAACACCTAAACCAGCATCAATGGCTTGTATTAACGGGCTTTGTGCCGCGCTGCCTCCAATAAATTGTTGTGGGGATTCACTGACTCCTTCGTATATGATTCCGGGTTCTGACCAACCAGCAACAAAGGGACGGATGCGATGATAGAATACGTATGGATCGCATTGTTCTGGCATCCGATTGAGCAGCGCCAACATCCGATTGAGTGCTGCCTCAAGCACATTTAATTTCTCGATCACTACATCGACATCATTGGAATCGGCTGCTTGCTGTGCTGAAATCAAGGCATCAATGACCGTGCCACCTTCCGCTTCAATCGCCACCGTCACCATGTAAAACCACTGCTCATCTAGCCCACCGAGAAATAATTGCGACGCTGCAATGTTATCCAGTGCAACGGGCTGAGATTTATCTAAGCGTTGCCAGTTGTGAATCGCCATATGCGTGTGCGTCACAATCGGTGGTAGACCCCATTTTTCAGCAAGCTGCCATAACGGAACAGCAACACCTCGTGGGATTCGGGATTCGGGTGTGTCTCCGCCCCACACAAAAGCGTTCCCAAAGATCGTTAACAGTAGCATGGCACGGTGCATCTGCGGCTCATCTTCGAGTTGATTAATATCCAGAACGGGCAATTGATCCAAGACCATTCTCAACTTACCCACCATTAGCAATGCGGAAAGTTGTTCGGCGATTTCTTCCCAAGGCGCAAAATAAGTAGGTAAGCATGTCAGTGGATCTGTCTCTGGCAAAAATCCAGTTTGCAGATTCACACGATAAGTAGAAAGCATTTGATTTGTCAGGGAAGTCATCACTATTGATCCTTGCGACTCGGTTAAATAATTGGGTTGTCAGGTAACACTTTTTGCGCACATTTTACCATATATGGTTGTCTTATTTATGACGTGCTGATCCTAAAATGCTTTAGCATATATCATTCTCGTTTTCTCAGATATTTGTATTCACAAATTGGGTGCTTGATAAACTCAATGCAACCTTTGCTCAATCAGTAGCGTACTAGTAGCTGATTATCCAAATACAATGAACACAAAGAGGGTCAATGACTACAGTACAGATGGTTAAGCAAGAACAAAATCTTTTCAAAGCAGGTGGACTTGCAGGCATTTTAGGAAGTATTATTTTTATCGTCGTTTTCGTGATTGTCGGTGTATTTGTCGGCGAAGACCCTGTTGAACTCGAAGGATGGTTAACGCGCTTTCCTGATATAAGAACAGCACGCATTTTTGAAAATAGTCTCTATCTTCTGGTACTCATCTTATGGATTCCACATGCTTTAGCCTTATTTTATGCCCTAAAATCAAAAAGTCTTGCGGCTGCATTATTTGGTATGAGTATCAGCATTGGGGGGCTTTTGATAATGGCAGCAGGTGCGCTACCACATATTGCTACATCGCAATTAGCTGATATATATTACGCAGCCGATGCAACAAGTACAGATCAAGCAACGATTGTATTGATGTGGCAAGGCACATGGGCAGTATTTGATGCGTTGCTGATTGCAGGGCTTGCATTTATCCCGCTTGCATTCCTTAGTTTTGGTGTAGCGATGCGTCAGCATCCAAATTTTGGGAATTTTCATGGTTGGCTAAGTATCGTCTTGAGTGTATTAGGATTTGGTGCGATTGGTATCAGCATGGTCAATCCAAACTCGCCATCGGCAGCAATCATCGTTTTTGGGATGATTATTTTCCACTTTGTCATCGGATGGAAACTCTTTAATCTGTCAAAACAGGTTTAGTTAAGGCATCATTCATACAAATCATTAAACAAACGAGGAGATGATTGTTCGTCATCTCCCCTGTTGACTGCTAATTTAGCCGACTGCCCTATTTATCTGACATAATCTTCGTGTTCACTGCGGAATGGAATCGTGAATGAACAACTGATACCTTCCACGTTGACTGAGAACATGAAGAAGGCTTCGATCTCTAGTTCAGATAGAATACGGAACTCAATTTCGAGGGTGCTACCGTCTTCACTGAAAGAGATAACAAAGACATTCGGTTGTGGTCTTGATGTCACTAAAGAACCCGGTGGAATCCCTTCTGCATCAACTAATTCAAAGTAATCAAATTCACCTTCGTATGGTGGGAAAGTTGATGTTTGGCTACCTGATAAGCTGGTTGCAAACGCATCAATCAAAAATGTAGGACAGCCTTCGTTGACAATCGTACTATAGTAGGTTGTCCACACACCTGGGCGCGGATTAATTTGCTGATTAGGGGGTGTGCGTCCTGTAACTTCAACCGTGATCGGTTCAAGGTCTGTCACAGTCAAACTTGCTGAAAGTTCGCAAACGCTACCATCAGGCAAAGTATAGGTCATTTCTAAGTTGATATTAGCCGTAGTCGCATCAAGGAATGTGATGTCATATAGGATAGATAAGCCTAAACCCGATGCCTCAAAGATATAGCGATCTTCATCACCTTCAACCCGTGTGAACAAGCCACTATCAGGTGAGCCATCTGCTTGTAATTGACGGATACTTGCACGTAAGTAAGAGACGGTATTGAGTCCCCCAAAGATATTGGTATTCAGCACCACATTGATCCCATCTTCATCATCGTCATCCGCAGGACAACTAGCAGGTGGATCAACCTCTAACTCCGCATCGGGGGTTAAAGTAACCGTTGGTGTTAGCGTTGCTGTCACTGTTGGCGATGGCGTAAAGGTTGGTGTGATTGTGCCACGTTCTTCAAAACAGAGTAAAAATTCAGCAATCCAGCCTGTACCACCACCCGGTAATTCGACCTCGAACCAGCTTTCATCCGCATTCGCTTGAATCACCAGCAAGTATGTGCCACCCGGTAACATCTCCACAATCGCTGAACTGGTTGTTGCATCTGCACGGACATTAACGGAGCTATTGCCTTCACAAACACGCGCAATCCCAATACCAATTGGCGCAAGATTCGCCGATTCTGCCACTTCTAGTGTTGGTGTTAAGGTCAATGTCGCGGTTGCAGTTGGCAACGCTGTATTAGTTATCGTTGCCGTATTCGTTGCCGTATTAGTCGGTGTCGATGTGTTGGTTGCCGTATTTGTCGGTGTTGATGTCGGCGTATTAATTGATGTCGGGCTAGCAACAACGGCAACACCACCACCTGTCGTCGAGCTACCACTGGTATTGGAGGTATTGCCTGTACTGCCACCTGTTGAACCACTACCAGATGTCGAGCCACTACCTGTAC
>JBAUIA010000297.1:0-2223 GCA_049680565.1 Phototrophicaceae bacterium | reverse complement strand
TTTTTTAGTCGCATCACCCAATGGAATCTTGGCGTAATCGGCATAAGCCAATAAACCATCATCACCATTCAAATTAGCAGCCTTGATCTCATCAAGCCCCCAATCATCAAATGACACGGGATCATCTTCGAGAAATTTAGCATATCCAGCCTTCACCAATGAATCACCATTCGCCTTATCAGTGCTGAATACTTGTCCCTTACGGGGTGAAATCGCAACAGAGGCAAATCCGCGTAATGCTTCGTAAATCGGCATACCAACAACTTTCACTTGAACATCTACAAGATAGACACAAGGGCAAGGCATATCACCTCACCCATATCGAAATCAGCCAGCTTATGAAGCTGCCATCTGCAATACTTTGATCGCTTCATCTAACATCACTTTGCCATCAACACGGCTATAGAAGCGATGTCCAACTTGACCATTGCCTGCGTACAATTCATTCAGGCGTTTATAGCGGATATTTGTGCCACCACCTGCAACCCCAAAATCTAGGATGAAGTAGTAGCTAGGATCACCGTACAAAATAGATTTAGTGCCAGCTGCCATATCAACCATCTGATTGTTGACGCGCACAGGGCGACCAAACAATGTTTGCGGAATACCAGCAGCAATATTGCCATCATTCCACATCAAACGTTCATCACTTTGCGCCAATTTACGCAATGCTGCACGGGTAGTTTGGTTGAACATCCATACCGCACCATCTTGATAAAGATCATCAACCGATTCTTGCAGGTCGATTAATTCATTAACAGTGATAGCACCTGTAGCAGCAGCCGTTACACCGACACTTGCACCCGTTACGATGCCTTGTGGTTGTGCCGATCCAGTGCCGTTTGTAAACCAGATGTTTTCACGCGCTGCCATCACAACCGATGTATTAGGAGCAATCATCATGTTGTAAACATCCCATGCGCTATCTTCATCAAGCTCATCACTATGTTTAGTGATATGCCCATTTTTATAGGGGACGTGTTCAACTTGTGCGAGAGTTGGATCATTCTCACTAAATGAACCTTCTTCAGCAATCAAAGCAGCAGCCGAACCAAAACCAATACGATTGGTTTTGAAGCTGTTCGTTCCACGAATCGAGATAACCGTAGCCCCTGCATTACGCAAGATACTTTTATCACGCATCGGCACAACCATTGTATCGCTCAATACTTCAGGAACTGCATAGCCACCTTCGCTATCTGTACCTGTTTCGAGAGCTTTGGCAGCATCACGAATCGCTTTAACATCACCTGATGCTAAATGTTGGATGAAGGCTTTAGCATAACCTTTGCCATCATCATTACCATCAACATCATCTTGTGTTGATTTTTGTTTAGGTGGCAATGTTACAAACCCTTTAGTTGCTTCACTGATCCCTGCTTGGATCAATTTATCAACCTCATCTTGAGTCACATAAACACCTTTAGCAGCCTCGCCCGGGGTGGCAAGTTTCTCAACCATTGACTTGATCTCAGTCATGTCATTTTGTAAACCTGTTAAATCAATTTCAGGTGGCATAATATTCTCCTCAGTTGATTGTCCAGCTTCATCTTGCTCTGATCGCGCTGGCGTGCCCTTTGCCGAAGCCTTTGGCGTACCCTCTGGCAAATCAATACCGAAGAAGCTCTTAAAATTAGTTTTAGGGAGTGATCGTACAGCCGAAACAGGCATATATAACCCCTGTCTCCAATCATTAGGGACGGGCGTTAAACTCGCATCCAACCCAAGCGGCCAGTTGGTAATTTTCCACGCTTTACCACTCCGCTCATACCGCACCAAATGACCAGCTGTACCCGATGATGTACCCATCTTACGCGATTCAATAAGATCATAAATTGCACGCTCATAATCATCCCGTATATCAAGCCAACCTTCGACCCATACACCCACGTCATCAACGCGAAATTCACCACGATGACCATTGCCCAACTCTTTTAAGCCAAGCACTTCATCCATCCCATGATGAAAATACACCGTCGTAGTCGGCGGCATCACATCGGCAAACTTCACCCCGTAATTCGTTTCATCAGGATAGCTGAAGAAGTCATTATCAAAATCGGCTTCATCATCATTACCAAATAGAACAAGAGTCGATTTCCAACGCCCATCACCCAAAGCCTTAACAGCATGTAGCTGTGGCTCATAGCCGATAGACCCGAAAGCCGTCTTAAACACACTCCCTCTATCTGATACAGTTGATTGCAGCACTTGCGGTAAAACCAT
>JBAUIA010000296.1:0-5340 GCA_049680565.1 Phototrophicaceae bacterium | reverse complement strand
CAACCAGACTTTTCAAGTGTCCTATATCATCTGGAATCTGGCGCAACTGATTTTCACTCAGATTGAGATAATGCAAATCATGCAAAGCAAAAATTGCGTCTGGTACAGTAGCGATCCGATTATTATGGAGATACAAATAGCATAATTTATCCAGCAAACGCATACTATCAGGGATTGTTCGGAGTTGATTATTGGCTAAATCGGCGGTGTGCAGGTCTGACAATTGTCCGATGCTATCAGGCAATATTTCTAAGTGATTGCTATAGACAAATAATTGCCTAAGCGTTTTTAAGTCACCTAAATGCTCAGGCAAATGAGTCAATTTGTTTTGAGCGATGAATAATATTTGTAATGATTCTAAGTGAAAGATGATTGATGGCATCGCTTCAAGCGGACTATCACGCAAGGATAATGCTGTAATTTTACCGTCCACTATTTGAACACAATGTGTATTCTCAGGGAGGTAAATTTCATGCTGTTCTACCACTGCCAAATCTTGTTTGAGATGGGTGGTTAATTGTTGTAACTGACTCATGCCTTATCCTAATGAGGTGTCTTTAGACTCATCTGACAGTATAGCGACCTTATGATAATGATGCTATCTATCAAGATATATTTCCTGTTTTAAGACATCGACAAGACATGAGTGATTAACTGACCAAATATTCAACTTGAGTCATCTCAGGCATTAAATGATGATGCTTGCTCAAGAGATAATCACACGGCAATTCATACCAAAGACGTTTATGCGATCACTGCGACTCAAACAATCGGTACAGGGGTATCACCTATTTTTTGCACACGCCCGATACCAGACATTGATTTTTTGACACTTGGATCACCATAATATTTCACTGACCCTGCCCCACTAACTACAACATCCAGTGTATCTGTTACCCATAGATCGACATTCCCAATCCCAAGGCTTTTCACTGTTGCTTGATTGCTTTGTAGATGCTCGGCTTTGATATTAGCAACACCGACAACATTAATTGTTTGCGTCATGACGCGCCCTGCGATACTCAGGTTGATTGTGCCTCGTATGCCAATTGTTAAGTCATTCGCGCTCAGGTCAGCAATTATCATATTGGCACTGCCCGGTATATCCATGTGGATGCGTGCCGCTTGGATATGCCCCAATGTAAGTTTTGAACCACCTTGTACCCGTAAGCGAAAATCAGCAACTGCAATTGATTGAATATGAATTGATGAGCCACCGGGTAAATCGAGCGCAAACGATTTACCAGCAATGTTGCCACAATGCAACGACCCACCACCACTAATCCGCACACCCGCAATCAAGGGCATGGTAATCGTATAACGAATGTCATTTCCTGATTTTATTTTCTGCGTATCTTCTACAAATTTAATGATTAACGTATCACCTTCAATCACCGTTTCGATGAGTTCATGGAGAGCTTCATCACTTGTCATTGTAAATGAGAAGTCGCGCCCTTGTGTGAGGTCAATCGCACCTGCTGCACGTAAATCAATTCGTGTAAAATCTTGTAAATCGCGTGTTTGTGTCACTTGCTCCATCACGAAGCCTCCTATCTATAAAGTGGTCTAATGACCCTTACGGCGATACGACAGAAAATGTTCAGTTTCTATGTTTAAAAATTACGCAATGGAGTATGATAAAGCGCTGTCAACTATCGTTAGTTCTATGAATGAAGTCCGAAAATGTCTAAAATTAATTTCACTCCCGAACCCTTCCAACCGCATCCATTAATGCAGAACGCGCATGTTCAAACACTCGCTGGCGAATATTATCGCAAATTATCATCAGAGCCAGCCTTTCGTCGTGTGCGCTTGACTACACCTGATGATGATTTTCTGGATATTGATTTCGTTGATGTTGAGGGACACACTTGGGAAAAATTAGGCGATGATGCCCCAATTCTCTATTTTTTGCATGGCTTAGAAGGCAATGCGCGACGCGGATATGCGATTGATTTATACAAACCTGCTGCTCAAGCGGGGTATCGTTGTGTCGGCATTAATTATCGCTCATGCAGTGGTGAGATGAATATCAAGCCACGTTTTTATCACATGGGTGCAACCGAAGATGTGCATTTTGTGCTGGAGTATCTTCTCGATCATTTCCCTAATGCGCCGATTATGATGGTCGGGGCATCACTTGGGGGCAATATATTGCTCAAATATTTGGGGGAACAAGGTGCAAATTTATCAGAGCGGATTATCGCAGGTGCAGCAATTTCGCCCGTATTTATCGCAACAGGCACACAAAAAATTAGTGATGATCGCTTTGGTAAATTATATGGTGGGCATCTCTTAAAAAAATTACAAGTGAAGGTCCGCCTCAAAGCCCAAATGCTAGCGGATACCCCTGCTGATCCGTATCGCGCACTCAAAGCAAAAACCATCCGTGAGTTTGACGATGCGATCACTGCCCCACTCAATGGTTTCACTAGCGCACACGACTATTATTCAAAGAGTAATTCTATCAACTTCTTAGATACCATCGAACGTCCAACCTTGTTGATGCGTTCCGAAGATGATCCATTTTTCAATCGTGATATTCCATATGATGTCATTGCAAAAAACGATTGGCTCGTCCCTGCGTTCACAGCACATGGTGGACACGTCGGTTTCTTAGAAGGCACAACCCCATTCAATTATTCTAATTGGGCGCAACGCCAAATAATCAACTTCTTCAATACTGTTTTAGATCAACAATGAAACAAAAAAGGATGGTGTCAGTGAGACACCATCCTTTTTAGACTATCTATCTACGGCTTACTTAGTTGCCATTGCCATTGCCGTTGGCATTACCATTTCCGTTGCCGTTAGAATTGCCATTCGCATTACCATTACCGTTACCATTTGTAGGTGGTGGTTCGGTTGGTTCTTGGGTTACAACGGGTGCTGGCGCGGATTGGTTGCCACTCGCATTGCCATTCGCATTACCATTTCCGTTGCCATTGCTACCACGATTTGGATCACCTTGGGCATTGCCATTTGTGCCATCATTACCTAAGCCATTATTCCCACCTGTAGCAGGTTCTTGGGTTGCGACGGGTTCTGGAGTAGATTGGCTGCCATTCGCATTGCCATTGCCATTATTGTTATCACGCTGCGGATCACCTTGTGCGTTACCATTGTTATTATCATTGCCTAGACCATTGTTATTGCCTGTATTGGTCGTAGGCGGATTAGTTACAGGTGCATCTACTGGTGGATTACCGTTGCCTCGTCCATTCCCATTTGAGCTTGTATTGGTGTTGCCACGATTACCGGGACTACCATCACAGTAATCAGGTAAGGTTGGGAAAGGTTGACCATTGATGTCAAATGCTGGTACTTCACACCCATGATTGCGTTGATCGTGTGGCACATAGATATAAGCTGTTCCATCACAGAATTCTGCATCAGGGTCTAGCGCACGATAGTACACTTCATAAATGCGACCATTACCATTACCAGAACGTTCTGCACGGATGCGCCCTGTACTTGCGTCAAATTCAACATCATCGAGTGCTAAGTTTGTACCGCGACCTTCTTCATAAACCACAACGCTGAGTAGTTCATAACGGATTTCGTCGCCATCAGGATCATACACACCTTCAATGACAATCGGTTGTAACGAATGATTCGGTGGCCATACTTCATGGAAGACAGTTGATGAGCCTCCACACACTGGTGGCAAATTCACAAGATTGACCGTGACTGTTGCCATATCGCAGAAATCACCAATATTGCAGACTTCATATAAGAAGCTGACTTCGCCTATATAGACACCATCGCCAGTAAAAATAGCTTTACCATCTACAAGTTCAAGTGTTCCGATAAAGGGTTGGCTAACAATCCGTAAAGATGAAACGTCCAATGGTAAGCGTGATGTATCATTCGCTAAGATGTCAATTTCGCTTGCAATCGCACGTCCAGCTTCAGCAACATAATCATCTTCTGCAGTCACGACTGGGTTAATCTGTTGTCCTGTGATGCAATCAAAGTAAAAGATAGTATCACCATAGCTACCATCATTTGCAGCAACACCATAAAGGAGTCGTACAATGAGAACATTATCACCCACAACACCACCATTAGCTGCTGAAACTTCTAAGTTCAACACTTGTTGACCAAACGTTGTAATATCATCACTGCTAATATCAACCGTCGATGTGATACCAGTAATTGCTGTGATAACTGCTGCACCGCCTGAGTAAGTGACGGTTACCGCAAGATTACCCGATGCGTCACATGTCACATCTGTCAGTGCTGCATTATCAATAGTTGCTGGTGGCAAATCAATGATGTTTAGCGTGACAGTAGCTGTATCACAAATATCAGCAACATTACAAATTTCGTAAGTGAAGCTATCCGTACCGCTAAAGTTCGATGCTGATCCATAGGTATAAGTCACATTACCAGCGCCATCATCTGTTCCGATACCGCGTGTTGGTGCTGATATAATCTCAAGTGTTGATAGATCAAGCGGTAATGCTGACTGGTCATTGCCGACCACATCAAATGTGATTGGGAAATTCTCGAGTGCATTGGCAGTATCGTTAAGTGCTGTTACGGTTGTATTAATTAATGCACCCGTATTACAGTCATACCAATAATTGCCCTCGAAGAAGCTACCATCATTTGCAGCGCTCCCGTAAAGCAGACGAACATTAAAAGCATTACCACCGACAACAACTCCCGCACTCGATACCGGAATATCGAAACTTCGCGTGCCAATCAATGATAGATTAGATGTCGTAATGTCTTCTACACTCGTAATACCACTTATCGCAGTGATAAAAGCTGGTCCGCCAGCGTAAACAACATTAACCCGCAATGATCCACCTGCATCACAAGTAGTTGAGGTTAAGTAGCTACTGCTAACAGTTGGCGTAGGTAAACGATAAACATAAAAGGTAACGTTCGCATTATCACAGTTACCAGCAGGGTTACAGATGCGGTAAGTTAATGTGTCTCTACCTACAAAGCCCGGATTCGGCGTATATGTAACAACACCTGTACTGGATACATCCCCTATACCATTTGTTGGGGCTGTAAAAAGACGTGCGCCTGATATACCTAACCGTGAGATGTCATTACCAGTCAAACTAAAGCTACTGGTAAATTTCTCAGGAATGTTACGTACATCATCATTGGCGGTAATGCTCGTATCAGAATACATGCCGGTGAAACAATCAAACCAATAGGTTCGGTTAAACCATGCCCCAGATTCACGAGTCGGTCCATATTTAACACCGACACGCAGTGCGCCATTAACTACACTATTAGCACTGAATACAGGCACATTTTGATGACCAGATTGGTTAATCTGCCGTTCAATAACAGTATCCGCCGTCACGGTAAGAT
>JBAUIA010000295.1:0-4704 GCA_049680565.1 Phototrophicaceae bacterium | reverse complement strand
TCTTCTTTAGCGATTTTGTGATTAATTCCATTCTCAATTGGTCAGAGTTAGCGCAACCCCGTAGCTCATCGGAATGGGCAAACCTCTTGCAGCAGGTCAATACCTTCACCAATACCATGTTGTTGTCCATCATTGAATATTATGAAGAAGATTGAGTAAGTCTTATGCCTGATGGAATAAATCAATTTACACGCCGAGCCACAAGTGTCATGACAAAATCACAAGCTATCTCCCAACAATTCAAGCATGTAGAGATCATGCCAATTCATCTCTTATTAGGGATGACAGAAACTGATGGCAGTATCGCACAAGCTGTTTTACAAGATTTTGAAATCATCCACATAAATTTAGCGCAGTTTTTTCAATCAAACTATCCAGCAAGTGAAGTAGATTATTCGATAGAAGCGATGGGTTTGAGTGATGCTTGTCAATCTGCATTAGAACTCAGTGTGCAATCAGCTATAGAAAATAACGATCATTATATAGGTACAGAACATTTACTTGCGGGCATTATAAGGCTCAATTCACCTGATATAATTAAGATATTGTCACATTTTAAAGTAAGCCCTAAAGCTATTTCAGACCGTATTCGATATTATTTGGATGAGGCTGAATCATCTAATAATAAACAGGATTAAGTCAGCAATGCCCTTAGATATTGCATGGATTGCCTTATCGCTTGTACCGCGTATTGGCAACAAAACCCTCGATAATCTGCTATCTACTTTTGGAACGTGTGACCATATTATCCATGCTAGCAAAAAAGACTTGATGAAAATACGTGGCATCGGTGAAAAAACAGCCCACGCCATCACAGCTATTGATATAGATACGCTCCAGTATGATCTGGATCATTGGCAGAATGCAGGTGTACAGATTATCACACGCGATGATGCCCTATATCCAAACATATTGCATAATCTCGATGATAAGCCACTCACCATATTTGTACGTGGCAGGTATCAGCCTGAAGAATGGCAGCCAGCAGTAGCAATTGTTGGCTCACGACATGCAACACAAGTATCACAATCAACAGCAAGTCAATTAGCAGAAGCCTACACCGATAAAGGCTGGACAGTCATCAGTGGTTTAGCATTAGGGATTGATACCGCAGCCCATCAAGGTGCATTAAATTCGAGAAATACACCAACGATTGCGATTTTAGGAGGCGGTGTCCTTGATATTTATCCACCACAAAACCAAGCTCTCGCTGATAAAATTTTGGAACAAGGCGCACTCATCAGCGAAAATGCCCCCTATGCGACCTCAAATGCTGCTCGTTTGGTCACACGCAATCGCATTATCAGTGGTTTATGCCAACAAGTGATTGTGGTGCAATCAGACATTAATGGCGGTGCGATGTATGCAGCAAAAGCAGCCCAACAATACGGTAAAAAAGTCTTAACGCTTGATTATAGTTTTAGTGGTAATCAAGCGCTCATCACACAAGGCGCACAGGCGATTAATAGTCATGATTATGTAATCCCCTCCTCTAAAACACCATAAAATAGCCGAATCACCTCGTAAAATAGAGTAGATATTCACCCAAAGTTCATATTGATTTTGTATACTAGCGAGATATTTCAACTGATTGATGAAAGGAATTTTTAATGCGACAATTTTTATGGATATTGTTGAGTCTATTATTGGTTGTACCTGTTGCAGCCCAAGTTAGCAATAATGATGATATTCCGCTTGTACCATTCACATCAACGCCCCTAGATGTGCAAGGTGTCCGTCCAGAAACATGGTTAGCGCAACAAAATACAGAGGGCGTTTTCTTGCGAGCATCCGACCCACTCGATGCGACGGCGATTATTATGCAAGCACAAGAAACCGATAAAGAAACGTTTGTAACAGACTTACCCAATTTGTTGCAACTATCAACTGAATTAGAATTAATTGAAAGCCTCGAAACTGATTTTTTCACGTGGGATTTATACCAATCTACGCGTGTGCGTGGCGATCAAGAACTCATCATTGATATAGGGATTGCAGAAGACCAAGAAACAGGGCGTGTGTATTATATCCTGCTCCAAACGAACCCGACGTTCTATGATAATTTGCACGAAAAAGTATTCCTACCTGCGGTTGAGGTATTATCACCCTTGCAATTTTATGTAGATGAGGAAGAAACCTTCTCTGTACCAATCCCTGTCTTATGGACATCCGATACAGTTGCCGAAGCCTACGGTCAAATTACCAATCCAGATGGCACAATTGCAATTTTCATTGATGCCGTTGCAAGTGATGATGCCATTGCGGCATCGCGCGAGTTTTTATCTACTGTGAATAATGATTTCGCAGATACTTTAGATGAAGAACCCTATCGCATTGATGTTATTGAAGACCCGACTCGCATTGGTGATTTAGAAGCAGTCTATATTATTAACTGGGTTGATCCAAATCTTGAAGATGGCTTTGTGTTGCAGACTGTTGCCCGTCAATATGATGGCATCATCTATATGACAGCTATTGTGGCGCGGATTGATGCGATTCTCGATAATGAAGCGGAAATTGCGACAATTGATAATGGCTTCACAATCACAGCATTGGAAGCGATTGCAGAAGCAACCGCCGAACCAGAAGAATAATCTCTAAAGATTACCGTAACAGGAACATCATTTTAGGATGGTGTTCCTTGGAATAAGGCATGGGCGCGTTCGAGTAGTTTATCCCAATCGGTGAAAAACTCAGTTTGCATCGGCATAATTTTATTGACCATACGTCCCATGAGCATACCAGCAAAGGGCGCATCTAACACAAGATTTGCGATTGTGCCTTTATTGATGGTTTGGGTGAGCATCCGTAAATCCATTGGGATAGATTTTGCTTGCGTTCCATTGATAATGATGATAAATTTTTCACAGTGGTCAGCGTCTGCAAGTCGCTCAATTTGATCGCGTGCATCGAAAACTTCCTCAATTTTGACAATACCAATCCAAGATGATTGGTATATTCCCACATCAATACGTTCAACAACTGTTGGCATTGATTATAACCTCACACAACTATGACATTACATTTTTGTTATATCGATAAATTTATGATAGCAAAAGCGCCTCAAGAAATAAATCAGTATTTTTACGGAATGTTATAGCATGGTGATACTTATTGACTGATGTTACGCAATTAATTTTAAGCCCCATCAGTGAGGATAAATAAAGCATTTAACAAGATTTTTTGTACTGAGTGCTGTGTATTGAGTGCTAAGTAAGAATAAAAATTATTTCTCTCAGCATTCAGAACGGTGAAATCAGCACTTTTCATGCTAAAAACTTTACTAGAGTGGCTCGATTTGAACATCTTGCGTAAAGTCAGTTATTGATTAAGAGGATTCTCTTGTATTGGTGTTGGCATATCGTTCGTTTCTGCGAGATATTCTAAGCCTTTGCGGTCTGCAATAAAGACTTTACGCCCTTGTTTACGCAATAAACCTGCATTAAGCAAACCGCGCAAAGCCCGTCCAACCACTTCACGGGTTGTGCCTAATATAGAAGCGATTTCTTCTTGAGTTAATTTAGTGGGTGCTTCACTGATTTGATCGGCATAGGTGGTTTCGTGCAGAAATAATTTAGCAAGGCGCGACGGAATGGTGCGGAAGGTCATATCTTCGAGGCGTTCGATATATTCACGGTTTACATGGGCAAGTGCTTGTACATAATTTTGGAGTAAATCGCGTTCTGTTGCTAATAATTCCATAATTTGTTCGTGGCTAATGACGACCACAACAGCTTGTATGACAGCAACAGCGTTATAAGGATTGTTGCCACCATCAACAGCAGCGACTTCGTTAAAGGATGCTGTCGGACGTAACAAACTGAGCGTATGCAAGCGCCCTTCTGGGCTAATACGATAAATTCGCACTAAGCCTTCGACAACCACATGAAAGCCTGCACAATCATCGCGTTCATTGAAGATTGTCGCTCCTGCTTGGTACATATGCCGATGCGATGCAGCGTTCAAACGCTCCATAATATTTGGTGCAATACCAGCAAAACAGGCAATCGTGCCCCAGTCAACGTGCATTTTCTGTGCCTCGATTAATCAACAACTGTATCCTATAGCAGATTACATAGTGATTGTACCCTATTTCACAGATAGACCGTAGATACATCCTGAATCAAAAAAGCATCCTACGATTAAGATGCTTTAGGAGTAAGATTCGGAAAGTAACTAGAAAGTAGCCTCGTTTGTAAGGGCGTATAGTGCGCTCATCCTAGCAGTGAGTTCGCTCTAGCAAACCTTTACAACTCATTGTTTCTCTAACTTCTTTTGAAACTCTACAGTTGTAGAGTCTGGAAAATACTTAAAAATAAATATGGCTATCAATAAAATATAAGATGTGTAGGGGCGTTGCTCTGTCTGCGCCCGCCCAGTGGGAGGACATAAAGTCCATCCCCTACACTCTATAAAAACTTTCAGGACATTACAGCATTTAATGTTCTAAAAACCTTTGAAAATAGATCGTATAATTTTCGGCTGACATCCCGTTGGATGTCCCTACAAATCAAGGGTTTTGTAGGGACGCGCCGTGGTGCGTCCGTGAAAGTGTTTATGGATATAATTTTAAAAATTAATTGAAGATTACTACTCTTAATCGTAAAAAAGTGTAAAAATAATGTCAGCTTTGACTTGGTTCGCGCTATAATCAACTGTTATCTAATCTAAAATGAGAGATTCAATGGCAACTGGAAGTTTACA
>JBAUIA010000294.1:0-12609 GCA_049680565.1 Phototrophicaceae bacterium | reverse complement strand
CGGCACGGCTTTCCCCCAGATCACCGACAGTATTCGGGAAAAGATCGGTATTGGATAAGCCATTGAGAAGTAGCGTGACAACCAGTGCCACAATATTAGCTATTTGTAATGCGAAAACTTTCTTCATCGTAATTTCCTGTTGTTCTTATTGATATAGCATCTATAGTAGAAGCCTTATGTAAGAAAAATACTTAATACTCCTAAGTATTTCGTGAAAAGATTGTTATATCCCATACAATTACAGCGATGAGTGTGCTACTTTTACGTCATCTGGATTAACAAGACGCAGCCGACCACCTCGCGCAGATTGTCAGGCAAATATCGCATACAGGATATAAGACTAAAACGACTGAAAAAAAGCTATCAATGAAGTAGATTACAGATGTAGCCCCCTAATCATTAGGGGGCTATTGCTGCCACAAACGCTTTATACTAAGCATAAAGTAACTTATAGATGTAACAATAGAAAAGGAAATTATGATGCTTTGTACAACAACCAATACCCTTGAAGGTCGCAAGATCAAAAAATACATCGGCATTGTCAGTGGCGAAACCATTCTCGGTGCGAATATCATGCGTGATTTTATGGCTGGGATCACCGATATAATTGGCGGACGCTCGTCTGCTTATGAAAAATCATTGGTAGAAGCGAAAGATATTGCCCTTAAAGAAATGCAAGATGCTGCTGCAAAACTCGGCGCAAATGCGGTCATTGGTGTTGATCTTGATTACGAAACGATTGGCGCAAATGGCAGTATGCTGATGGTTTCAGCCAGTGGAACAGCCGTCATTGTTGATCGCGCGGAATAGATGCACTAGATATGGGGGGTATATCTTTGTGATATGATCCCTTATTTTTATCCTCACAATACAAGAATTTTTGCAACTTTTACCTTGCTGATTCGTAAATTTCAGTAGACACTAATACTGACAATTGTGAGGAGAATAATGTTGCACTATTTACGATATAGCTTACTGGTACTAACACTCTTTATTGCTAGCACAATGTTGGTATTCGCACACGGTGATGATAACCACACTGATGATGACCACGATGAAACCACGCTTACACTGGATTTTATTCCAACCTATTACGAGCATGTCAAACCAATCATTGCTGAGAATTGCCTTGGTTGCCACACAGAAGGGCAAATTGCAGGTGATATTGACATCAGCGATGAAGTAGTAATGGAATATTATGAAGATATTGCGTTTGTAACAGGGGTACGCTATATGCCTCCTTGGATGCCATCGCAAGATTCATTACCTATGCAACATGATCGTAGCCTGACGGATTATGAATATGCTGTGATTCAAGCATGGGCAGCCGCCGAAGCTCCAGTAGGGGATGTTGCTGATTATGTTGAGCCTCAAGAAACGTTTAATTTGGTAGAGGTTCGGGCTGACCAAGTTTTACAAATCGAAGAAGCCTATATACCCGAAGCTGATGTCGATGATGATTATCGGTGCTTTAGTTTTAGCCCCAATATTGACGACCCTGTTTTTATGACGGGTTATGAATTTTTGCCTGATATGGGCGAGCAAGTTCATCATGGGATCATTTACTTGGTGGATAGTTCTGCTGAAGAAAGTATAGCCGAGCGCAATTACGCTGACGGACGCATTGGTTGGTCATGTTATACAGGCACAGAACTTGATACGCGAAATGAAGAATTTCTCGGTACGTGGACACCCGGAACATTGCCATTAAACTTCCCCGAAGGTACAGGGTATTGGGTTGAACCTGATGATATTTTCATTGTTCAAATCCACTATAATTTGTTGAGCCAAAGCGAACCCGACCAAACGGCTGTGAATCTGCAATATGAAAGTGCTGATGCTGATTTGCAACGCTTGTTGACCTATGAATTACAAGCACCTGTGGAAATTCCATGCCCAACAGGGGTAACAGGCGATCAATGTAATCGGAGTGTTGCTATTGTACGCACCGCAGGTTTATATGGTAGTTATTGGTTAGGCTTACGTCCTGATGCCTTACTTGAACGCTGTGGTCAAACGATTGACGATTATGCCGATAATATTGGCGAAAATGCCACAACCTCTTGTGACTTTGATGTACCAGAATCGCTGACTATTTTAGGCGTGTTTGGACACATGCACGAACTAGGGACGCGCTTTCAATTAGAATTGAATCCCGATACAGATGATGCACTCATGATGCTGGATATTCCACAATGGGATTTTCATTGGCAAGACCGCTATCAATTGATTGAACCATTAGAATTACAACAGGGCGATAGCATGCGTATGACCTGTACATGGGATAACAGCTTATCTGATGATCCGCGCTATCGGGTCTGGGGCGAAGGCACAGAAGACGAAATGTGCTTTGCTACTGTGATGGTCGTTGAATCGCGCTAATCCACCTACATAAAACGCTTTAAACCGAGGATCATATGAGTCATGTGATCCTCGGTTTGTCATCGTAATTATTCGCCGATAATTACAGCAAAAGTTTATCGTGTAGGGGATTTCCCCTAGTGTAATTTAGGGGATTTTTCTAGGTAAAATTAAGGGGAACTGCTATACACCCTTCACCTTTAAATTGTTATGCTTTTATTATGCTTTATTCTATTGTGATGAGTTTAACCAATATTGTTTACGTTGCCATCATAAATAAGTCACAAAGAATATGCGAAAAGTATATGTATTTTTTCTAAATAGTGGAGGACTTTATGTCTAATATTCGTTTCCGCATGATGCTCGTCATGAGCCTTTTTGTATTACTCTCTAGCTTTAGCAGTGTTTTCGCTCAAGATTCCGTTGATATTGTCGTCTTACTCCCTGATAGTGCATCCTCAGCACGTTGGGAAGCTGATGATCGCCGTTTCCTCGCAGAAGCATTTGAAGAAGCAGGTGTCAGCTATAGCATCGTCAACGCAGAAGGTGATCGTCAAACACAAATCACACAAGCAGAACAAGCAATCACCAATGGCGCAAAAGTGCTCTTGATGGTTAACCTCGATAGTGGTTCAGGTGCAGCAATCAT
The DNA here is from genome assembly GCA_049680565.1 of Phototrophicaceae bacterium. Taxonomy (GTDB): domain Bacteria; phylum Chloroflexota; class Anaerolineae; order Aggregatilineales; family Phototrophicaceae; genus JAUZRW01. Next base: position 9,599 of record JBAUIA010000294.1, on the reverse strand, counting down.
TGATCTTGCACGCGACGCTGGTGTTTCAGTCATCGATTATGACCGTTTGACCATTGAAGGTAGTGGTGCAGATTACTATGTCAGCTTCAACAATGCAGCCGTTGGTCGTTTACAAGGTGAAGGTCTCGTCTTAGCAGTTGATGAAGCTGTTGCAGCAGGCGAAATCGAAGGTACACCTCAAATTGCTGTTCTCAATGGTTCACCAACCGATAACAATGCAACCTTGTTCCGTGAAGGTTACTTCAGCGTTATCCAATCAAAATTTGATAGTGGTGAATGGGAACTCGTAGCAGAACAAAGCGTTCCAGATTGGGACAACCAACAAGCACTCGTTATCTTTGAACAAATGCAAACTGACAATCCAGAAATTGATGCTGCTGTCGCTGCAAATGATGGTCTCGCACAAGCAGTCATCACCGCACGCCAAAATGCAGGTCTTCCAGCAATTCCTGTCACAGGTCAAGATGCAACCGTTGGTGGTATCCAAAACGTTCTCGCTGGCAACCAAAGCATGACCGTTTATAAAGCAATCCGTGCAGAAGCGCGTGCTGCTGCTGGTCTTGCAATTGCAATCCTCACCAACAATACCCCAGCAATCGAACTCATGGTTGGCGGTAACAGCACCAATAACGGTACAACCGATGTACCATCAATCCTCCTAACACCTGTTAGCGTGACTGATGCAAACGTCATCGAAACCGTCATTGCTGATGGCTTCCGTACACTCGAAGAAGTATGTGTGGGTGAATTTGCTGACGTTTGCCCTGAGTAAGCGTTCTTCAATAAACATCATTTGATATATCTGTAACAACTTGTGAGGACACGCTTTTGTGTCCTCGCATCGTATATAGCCATTTTACGTTATACTCCCATACATACAATGAGTTGACAGTTATCAGTTATCAGCATAATTTGCTGTTGATTGACGAGTGAAAATTGGTTGGTGTCAAGCTGTACAGACGAAACTTATAAGTGAATGCTTTGCCATTGTAATACATGGCACGCTACACTTTAGGAAGCGTCGAATAGTTTTAAAAAATATTTTTGTCAGGAGATCATTTATGTCAGAAGCACAAGTTCCATTGTTGGAACTCAAAGGGGTATCCAAGCGTTTTGGCGCTGTACAAGCCCTCTATAAAGTAAATTTAGATGTCTATGCTGGCGAGGTTTTAGCACTTGTTGGCGATAACGGGGCAGGGAAATCAACCCTTATCAAAGGGATTGCAGGCATTTACCCCTTCAATGAAGGCGAAACTTATTTTGCGGGTGAACGGGTTCATATTCATGGTCCGCGTGATACCGCAGCATTAGGGATTGAGGTTGTGTATCAAGACCTTGCCCTCGCTGATAATTTAGATGTGGTTGCCAATATGTTCTTAGGACGCGAGCGCACAGGTCGTCTGTGGAGTCTCAAAGAAGCCGATATGGAAAAAGCGACGATTCAGACCCTCACTGATTTACGCGTATCCACGTTGCGGTCTGTACGTTTGCCTGTGGCATCCTTATCAGGTGGGCAACGCCAAGCCATTGCTGTGGCAAAAGCGGTCATGTGGAATTCTAAATTGGTAATTTTGGATGAACCCACCGCAGCACTCGGTGTCGCACAAACCCGCCAAGTGCTTGACCTCGTTAAACGCCTAGCAGAAACAGGCTTAGGTGTTATTCTCATTTCACATAATATGCACGATATTTTTGAAGTTGCGGATCGTATTGCTGTCTTACGTTTAGGTCAACAAGTTGGTATTTTTAATACCGCCGATGTCGATCAACGTCAGGTGATTCAAGCGATTACCGCAGGTGATTTACAATTTGTACCGGGGATGGACGATAATGAGTGAACAACCACAAGCTAATGTTCAAAATGCTTTGGTGGATAGCCAACGCCAGCAATCTATTGGGGAATATGTTTCAACGTATATTCAACGCTTATCATCGGGTGATTTAGGCTCACTCCCTATTATCATTGGGATTGTGGTGATTGCGATTATTTTCCAGTTCCAAAATTCTAACTTTTTAACACCGCGCAACTTTGTGAATTTGATCTTGCAGATGGCAGGCATCACCATGATGGCTTATGGCGTGGTGTTTGTCTTGCTACTTGGGGAGATTGATCTCTCGATTGGTTATGTTAGTGCAATCGGTGGAGTGGCGGTAGCATTGCTACTGCGTGATCCTGATGGGATTTTGCCGCCCGTTTTACATATTACGGTATTTCCATTAATGATTGCTGCCATTTGGGCTGTGATTCGCATCATACAGAAGCGACGAAGTCTTAGCGCGGATTTGGATTGGCTAGTGGTTGCCTTTGTCTTTGTGACAGGTGCAACACTTGTGCCATTACTTTTGTATTGGCGTGCTGAAACCCAAAAAACGAAAAAGTCGGTCTTATTTGGCTTTGAATTGGCAGTTGTGTTAGTGATCGGTGTTTTGATTACGATTGCCTTATTCAATATGGGCTTCTTCCCTGTGATTGCAACGTGGTATACCGTCATCCCAATTGCATTATTGGCAACCGCAGCGATTGGCTTGCTACAAGGTGCAATTATTACCTACTTCCAAGTGCCATCATTCATTGTGACCTTATCCGGTTTATTGGCATGGAATGGTGTCGTTTTACGGATGATTGGTGGTAATGGTACAGTGATTATTCAAGATGATGTTGTAAAAGGCATTGCTGGCGAATTTTTACCTGCTTTCATGAATGGTGATACACCGATACAATCGGCACCGATTTCATTATTTGGCTTCAATATGGGGCAATTAACACTCAGTTGGGGCTTAGTTACCTTATTAGCCTTCGTGGCGGGTTTCGCTATCATCCAAGTATTTGCTTATGTAACCCGTAAAGCACAAAACTTGAATACCCGTCCATTGCCTATTTTAGCATTACAAATTGTCGGCTTGAGCTTAGTTGCTTTTGTGGTCGCTCATATTGCCGATCAAGATCGTGGTGTACCTGTGGTTGGCTTGATCTTGCTAGTCTTTTTAGTGATCCTTACATTTATCACCAATAATACGCAATTCGGACGCTTTGTCTTTGCGGTGGGTGGTAATCCTGAAGCTGCCCGACGCGCTGGTATCAATGTCACACGGATTCGGATTTATGTGTTCATGTTATCGAGCGCCTTAGCAGGTATGGGCGGTATTATCCTTGCATCGCGCTTACGGTCAGTTGCGACCAATGCAGGTGGTGGTAATATTTTGCTGAATGCAATTGCTGCTGCGGTAATCGGTGGTACAAGTTTGTTCGGTGGGCGTGGACGCATTTCTAGTGCGGTATTGGGTGCGTTAGTGATTGCGAGTGTTGATAATGGCATGGGCTTACTGAACCTATCATCAGGTGATAAGTTCATCATCACAGGGATTGTGCTATTGGTAGCTGTCGTTGTCGATTCATTATCTTTACGTCGTCAACAACAATCAGGTATCGCATAAACGAGGTTATATAGCATAGTGTAGTTATAGATAAATGTAGGCGTACTCTATGAGTGCGCCTATTTGACTTAATCACCAATGCTACTGCGTAAGACATCCCGAATTTGTAATGTAAGGTCGGCTTGTTGTTCAGTGCTTTTTTGGATGACGCGCTGTGCTTGATTATTCAATTGGTGGCGCTCATCTTCGCTTAGGACTTTTGCCGTGATAACAATCACAGGGATATGCGTCCATAGGGGATTTGCACGGATGGTTGCTAAAAACTCAAGTCCATCCATTTCAGGCATCATAATATCTAGCAGAATAATATCAGGGGTTTGGCGTTGCATGGCATCTAAGCCAATCTTACCATTTGCTGCAACAATGGCTTGCCAACCTTGACGCTCTGCTGTGCGTTTGAAAATATCTTGTGTGGCGGGATCATCCTCAAGGATAAGAATGTTGAAATTTGTGTGATCCGCATCAATATAGCGTTTGAGAATGGTTGTCAAAACATTACGATCAACAGGCTTGCGGAGGTAATCATCAGCACCCAATGAAAAACCGCGTGCTTTATCATTGACCATTGAATGAATGATGACAGGAATATGTTGTAAGTCAGGGTTTTCTTTCAACTGGGATAAAACCGCCCAGCCATCCACTGTCGGCATCATAATATCCAGCAAAATCAGATCAGGGTTCGTATCTTGGGCTGCTTTGATGCCATCGTCACCCCCATATGCTGAAATAACATTATAGCTTTCGCGCAATAATTGGCGTGTTAGCAATTCTTGTACTGTCGCATCATCATCAATCACGAGAATTGTTGCATTCGGTGTACCGATAGCAAATTCTTGTGTTTCACGTTGGCTAACCATCGTCATATACGGATTGTTTTCGCTTACAACCGTTGGAATGCTGAGTGTGAATGTGCTACCTTTGCCAACATCGCTATGAACGATAATATCGCCCCCCATGATATTGGCAAAATGACGACTAATCGGTAAACCAAGTCCTGTTCCGCCATATTTACGGGTTGTGGATACATCAGCTTGTGTAAATTCTTGGAAAATATGCGCCATTTGCTCAGGAGTCATACCGATACCATCGTCTTGAACACTCACCTCAAGCCATTCTTCACCATGACGCATCAGGCGCTTTGCACGCACCGTGATCGTACCATCACTGGTAAATTTAGTCGCATTGCTGAGTAAGTTTAGCAAAATCTGGCGCATTTTGGTTTCATCAACTGTAATCAGACCAATGGGTGCATCAGTTATATCCAGTGATAGCGTGTTATTATTTTTACTGAGTTCAGGGGTAATGGTTGTAATGGTATCTGTCAAAATGTGATCGAAGATGAATTCTTCAAGATAGATGTCAATTTTACCCGCTTCAATTTTGGATATATCGAGAATGTTATTGATGAGCGATAGCAGATGATTACCTGCACTTTGAATTTTATTGAGATCAGGTACAAAATCATCATAGCCAAAATCTTCGGCATCTTCCCGCAGCATATCGCTATAGCCAATGATGGCGTTAAGGGGTGTGCGTAATTCATGGCTCATATTTGCAAGGAACAAGCTCTTGGTACGATTCGCTGCTTCAGCATCGTTGAGCGCAATTTGCAAATCTTCTGTGCGTTCTTGAACCGTCTTTTCTAAATTTTGTGTTAAATCTTGCAGGGATTGGTTTGCAGTCGCCAGCGCTGTTGATTGCTCTTCTAGTGTGATTGTCGCTTCACGCCCTTTGCCAATAAAATAATAGACGATGTAATAGGTGGTGATTAATGGCGCTAGGGCATTTAGCCCATAAAAGAGTGTCACACCATAGGCTGGCATACCGACATTCCATGTTTTCGCTGTTGATTCAATCGATACCGAAAAAATAACCAACGATACAAAGGCAATAAACCACCATTGCGCGTTAGACCGTCGATCACTGACGACTAGTGCAACAATTGGCGACAAAAATGCCCATAGCATGACAGCGCCACTGGCACTAAAACCACCAATATGCCATTGGAGGAATGTTGGAATCAGTAGGATGAGTCCCAATTGCCCCACGAGCAACGTTTCATAATTTTTTGTATTGAGATAGAAGCCTAGATTAACTGCGGATAGCACAACATAGCCATAAGGCCAAATACTCACAGTGGGTACGCCTAGCAACACATAAATACTGCCCCATACCAAACCGCCCATACAGGTTGATAATGCCATCACCAGTAATATTGCGCGATTAAGCCTTTTTTCTTCGCTTTCATCCTCTTGCGTTGGAGGATAAACAAAATGGGCAAGACTATCCAAATAATTCATAACAATCCTTGATACGGTATCACCTCATATTATGAATTGTAGGCGGATAATTCGTTTAGAACAATTAAAATTGGGTCATATGGGTAAATTTTGCAGCTTTTTAGCATGTTTCTAGGACAGCATATTATATTAATACTGCTTCGAGAGCATCAATGTGATCCACGCAGATACGAATCTCATCTTGTCGCCATGTGCAATCAAAAGCCTTATCGAATTTACGGGCATGGTGCAATCCAATTGCGTATAATTTGCGCGCACGCCGCAGAGATTGGCGGATTTCAGGAGTGCTATCGAGTGTTTGTGGTAGTGCGGGATAATGTTGGTCAAAGATAATATCCACAGGCACTAAGCCACATAAGTGACGCGCACGCATCAGATGATAATCAGCGATAGATGTCGCCTTGCGCCGTAATATCGTGCGTGGAATTGCGATAATACATGCTTTTGCCGTCTCAAAATCTTCCGCAATTAAAGCAGCCCATAACAAGCTATGATACATGGTTGCGAGGCTTTCGGGCGTTTGCATTTGCTTGGTTAAGTCAATTGCGCGTTGTGCATACCGCATGGCTTCTTGTGGTTTTTTCAATAAACGATTGAGATGTGATCGTGTACGATTAAGTGCTGCCAATCGGTACGATGGGAAAGAGTTATTCTGGTTGGCTTCCCATTCGATTAAAGTACGTTCTACATCGGCCACTTTTTTAAGGCGAATTTGAAACATGGCAATTTGGAATAAATGAGCATCAGCTACAAAGAGCGGATATTCATCACGCCATGCTGCCCATGCTTCAATTGCAAGATCAAGCGCTTTATCATGAAAGCCTTGCATTTGATATAATTCGGCTTCTAAATAGAGCAGCTTATGTTGCCATTCCAAATGCCCAATATCAATGAGATACTGCCGTGTGTGCTGGATTGCAGACGCGATATGATGCTTTTCAGAAGGTAAATCAAGCGCAATGATGATGTATTTGCTCATCGAATTATAGAGATCGTCTACGTTACCCTGTGATGAGGTCTTCAAATTCGGTGTGAGGATTGCCATGGCATCTTCTTTGCGTCCCAATTGGTAAAGACACTCGCCAATCCAGAAATAACACGAGGCAATACGGACTTCGTCGTGCATATTTCGGGCAATTTCGAGGCATTTTTGATGCGCTTCGAGGGCTTGCTCGTAGATGCCCTCTGCGCGTAAACGGCGTGAGCGCGACGCAAAATAGTGATACTGATTGGCTAGATTGGCATTATTGAACATGAATTTTTTTCTAGCACACGGTTAATGGTTGAAACCTTATTATAGCATCTGCTAAGGTTTATCGTGAGGATTGCTTGTGCATAAAGCAGTCGTAAATTTTTTAAATACTCACGCTATAAACGACTGCTTCGTAGCAAAATTTACTGGGCGAGGTAGGCTTCGAGTCGGTTAAATGTTTCGTCAATGCCATATGCCATGCCCATTTCGATGACTGCATCGCGGTCTGCTTTTGTGGGATAACTTGTTTTATTTATAACGGTTGTTTTGCCATCTTTTTCATGGAATTCAACCGTCGATGTTGCCACAGGCATACCTTCCATTTCTTGACCGTTTTCATCGACAAATTTATCGCGCATAACGATACTATGAGGTTCATCAATTTTCACATAGTCGGTCAAACCACATGATGTCATATCATCAGGACCTTGCATACAATAAAACCATGTGCCACCTTCACGAAAATCGACTTCACAAACAGGCAGTGTCCAGCCTTTAGGACCCCACCAATGTTTGAGATGCTCGGCTTGCGTCCACATTGCCCAAATGCGACTGCGTGGCGCATCAAAGGTACGGGTAATTAAGACTTCGCAGTCTGATGGAGTTGTGACGTGTGTTTTCATCGTATTATTGCTCATCGGTGTTTTGCTCCTCTTGATCTAATTGTTGTAGATAGTCATCTAAGTTATCAAAGCGATCTGACCACAGTTGGCGATAATCTTGTAACCACGCATCAAGTTCTTGTAAGGGTTCAGGCTGTAAGATGTACCAACGCTTTTGGGCATCTCGCTTAACATGGACTAAGCCAACATCGCGCAAAATCCGCAATTGCTTAGAAACTCCCGGTTGGCTGATGTCTAAAATTTCAACAAGTTCACCTACCAGATGCGGACGCTGCCGTAACCGATCTAGTATTTGCCTACGTGTTGAGTCTGCTATGATATCGAAAATTGTTGTCATATTTTTAATATACCATTTTAGTTATATAACTGTCAAGTTATATACATTATTTGATGTAATTGGTCTCTAAGAAACAGTCATTGCTACTGACCTACGTTACAATAGAATCATAGTTTAAACATAGATAGGATCACGATGTATTCCAAGACAGAATTATCTCACACCGATGCCATGATAATCATTAATGCTATTCAACAAAAAGCGGACGCTGAAGCAGCAGGATTAGCTGTATCAGTTGTTGATACACATGGCGAACTGATTGCTTTTTTACGAACGGACGGTTGTCGCTTGCCATCTATTACGATTTCGCAAAATAAAGCCTACACCGCAGCACGCGAACAGATTCCATCGAAACTACTCGGTGAACGCTCACGCGAGGACAACTTCCCGATGACTAATTTTGGTGAATTACGATTTGTATCATGGGGTGGTGGCTTGCCGATTATGCTGGATGGGGTGTGTGTTGGGGCAGTTGGGGTCAGTGGCTTGCCCGAAGCCGATGATATTGTCTTTGCACAATATGGGATTGATGCCTTGCTCACACCATAAATGTGTATTTTGGATCAGCGCATTCCATATAAAAAGTCATCCTAATGATTGAATCCATTCGTCAATAGGATGACTTTTTTAATTTATCACATCACGTTAAATAAGATGCGATCTAAACATGCGCTTATGGACGGCGTGGGAATTTGCTGAAATCAGGACTGCGTTTTTCGAGGAAGGCATTTTTACCTTCGCTCCCTTCTTCGGTCATGTAGAAGAGCATGGGTGCATCACCAGCCATCACCTGTACGCCTGTTTGACCATCTAACTCAGCATTTAAACCTGCTTTGATGAAGCGCAAGGCAATCGGTGATTTGGATAAGATTTCGCGTGACCATTGCAATGCTTCGGCTTCGAGGTCTGCCAATGGTACAACGGTATTGACCATGCCCATTTCTTCGGCATCAGCAGCACTGTATTGACGGCATAAGAACCAAATTTCACGCGCTTTTTTCTGTCCGATGTGGCTCGCTAAGTAGGATGAGCCATAACCAGCATCAAAGCTACCGACGATAGGACCTGTTTGACCATAAATAGCGTTATCACTACTAATTGTCAAATCACAGCAGACATGCAAAACGTGTCCGCCACCGATTGCATAGCCCGGTACGACTGCGATGACTGGTTTTGGACAATTGCGGATATAGCGTTGTAATTGCAATACATTCAAGCGTGCAACGCCATCATCGCCAACATAACCTGCTTGACCGCGTACACTTTGGTCGCCACCAGCACAGAATGACCAAATACCATCTTTGCTACTGGGTCCATTGGCTGTAATCCAGATGACACCAACGCTACTATCGTGCCACGCATTGAGGAATGCTTCGGTCATTTCGTCGATGGTTTTTGGACGAAAGGCATTGCGGATGTCAGGACGATCAAATGCAATCCGTGCGATGCCTTCGGATTTATGGTAGCTAATATCCTCATATGCTTTAGCTTGCTCCCATTCGGTGAGCTTCATCAAATCGGCGGTGCTGATATTGGCTTGTTGTTCGGGTGTTGTAACCATAATACGATACTCCATTGATAGATTAAATAATGTTGAATCACTTGTAAAAATAATAAGTTGGATACTAAGTTTTGCCACGAAGGCACGAAAA
>JBAUIA010000293.1:0-71688 GCA_049680565.1 Phototrophicaceae bacterium | reverse complement strand
GTTGCTGAAGTATCAACAGGGGTTGCGGTTGTGTTGCTCAATGGAATTGTGAGTAAATCCAGAGCGTTAGCGCCTGATGCTAAATCTGGGTTTACAGTCGGTAATACCCCTCCTGAAGGTGTCGGATTCCGTTGTAGGAAAACTTCCATAAAGGGGGCATTATTAATGACACGTACTTGTTGACCGGTGGTTAGCACTGTATTGAATGCCCAAATACCTGCGAAGAAACCACCGACGAATAATACAAATAAGATAATTACGCCCCATAGCAAAAATTTCGGTGGTGCTTGTACCGAATTGCTCACAGGTCGTAAACTAGGTTCTGTTTTTTGTGGCTGAGTCATACTTATTCAATCCTGTACCGATAATCTGTGTCAGTATAGCGATGCTAGACACTGTTTTACAGTCGAAAGATTACGAGTCGGTTATGCGTATGGTTTTATAAACCTCAGTGTGCCATAAAGTTATTTGTTTGAACATGCGTGACGATCTTTGAAAACTAGGCGTTCACCCTACGGCTGTGCTTGATATTTTGCTAAAATGCGTTCTCTTTGATGGCAAAGGATCATGATTGATAAATGCGAAAATATCGTAATCAAATTCTATTAGGTATTCTAATAGCCATTGGTATCTATATTGGCTTATTACTCTTTGCTGATAGTCAAGGACGGCTTGAAACAGACGGTATCATTGAAGCGATTCAATCATTTCCCCTATATCTCATTCCAATTTTGATTCTTGCACAGACAGCCGTTATTTTCTTTCGATTTTTAGAGTGGCATTACTATTTAGGTGTTATTGATGCCCGTCATCGTATCAGTTTATTAGATAGTATTATTATTTTTGTTGCCTCATTTATGATGGTTGTTAGCCCCGGCAAAGCAGCCGAATTATTAAAATCTGTCATGCTGAAAATACGGTCAGCAGCCGTTGATCCTGATCCCAATGCTACAGGCGTACCTATTGCAAAAAGCGCACCTATTGTCATCGCCGAACGGGTGATTGATGGTATTGCGGTTTTGATCTTAATGACTGTTACTCTTGTTCTAGCAGGCGATCAACTCAATTTAGGAACTTATCAAGGGATTGATTACGGAGTGCTAAGTCGTGGGCTGATCTATTCATCCTCTGCGATTATTTTAGCAGGCTTAATCATTATTCAGATTAAGCCACTGGCTTATTTTTTTCTCAACCTATTGCGCTATATTCCACTGCTTAAAAAATTACAACAACCGCTCACAGATTTTTACGAAAGCAGTCGTGAAATATTTGCGTTAAAACACGTTATCTTAGTTTCGATCATTGGATTAGGTGTCTATGTATCAAGTGCTGCTGGCTTCATTGTGGTGTTATATGGTTTTGGCTTAGATATTACATACCAATTGATACTGCAAGCCTTATTCATCGTTGGCGTAGCTTCTGCAATTGGCGCATTGAGCTTTGTACCGAATGGGGCAGGAGTTACTGAAATATCGAATACAGGGATGCTCATTGCACTGGTTGCGCCAATCCAACCGATAGTAACCCTACCCATCGCTGCTGCTGCAGCCTTAATACAAGGTTTCTTCCATAAATGGTTTCGCGTTGTTGTTGGTTTGATGGTTGCTGTTATATACCATAATCGCTTATTTAATGATGATTTAGAAACAGAATTAGCCGATGCTGAACATCATAAAAAACCTAAAACTGAATTTCCGCAATCTGCTCAAAATTAATCTCAATAATTTCTGTGTCTGAATGGTCAAAATCTTCATCATAGTCACTGATTGATCCTGCTTGTGTACCACGATCACACAATGAACGATAAGTACAAAAACGACACTGTCTCTCATCATCGGTCAATGGAAATACACTTGTATTATCAATATCATGGATTAATTGCAATAAGTCGGCTTCATCCTGTTGCATTTGTTCGTGGTTGTAAGGGAAATTAAGCCGTTTGCCATCATGTGCAGCGTACCAATAACTCATCTGAATTTGTTCAGGTGTGATTGCTGTTTCAGCATGTAGATAGCCAGCACCTTTTGCCACAACATAACGATAAACGCGCGTTTGCCAGCGATTTTTAACTTGATTTTGTTTTGGTAAATAACGCGATGTTTTCCAGTCAATAATTTGAACATTGCTATCGTCAATAGCGAGTAAATCAACTTTAGCCAGTAACCCAAACTTATCAAGAGGAATGGTGAGCGTTTTTTCTGGATAACATTTTTCAGGCACATCATCTAAACCATTTTTAAGGTAAGTGCTAAACCATTCCGCGACTTCTGCATCATTAATACGTTGTTGCAGCAAATCAGCAGGAATGCCTAATAAATGTTGATGAACGAGCAAATGAAATTGTTGACCTTGTGCCATACGATGCTCAAAGGCAAGCATATCATCTACTTCTGGTGCAGGAAAACGTTGTTTGATGAGATACTTTAACTCGAAGCGGCGCGCACAATCCGCATAATCTTGCAAACTACTTTGGCTGAACATGAAGTCATCAGGTAAATTGCCCATTTATACAGTCTCCATTCGTTTTTCCCACCATGCCCGCAGATGATTAATGGGTTTAGCTTCAATTTGCTCCCCTTTACGCCCTGTATTCCATGTAATGACCAGTTCACGCCGAGCGCGTGTAATCCCAACATAGAGTAAGCGTAGTCGTTCCGAGGCATATTCAATCTGGGCTTGTTTGGACGCATGACCCTCAATATACGGTACATCAAATACAAGCGCATCTAATTGTGCTAATGCTTCTGCATCTAAGTTGAGATCATTACGAATGAACCAGCGTTCACCAATGAAACTATCAAACGTATCAGCAGATGGATAATCATAATTGTTGCCAGACATCAAATAGACCCGATCCCATTCTAAGCCTTTAGCTTTGTGCATCGTTGTAACAGTGACTTTCCCTTTATGTTTATCAGGATCGAACGCATCATCGTCATCACTAACCCCTGTAAAATTACGTTGTCCGCGTGCGATTGCGTTGAGTTCTGCGGTGTATTCTGGCAAACGGGCTTCAGGTTGATTATCGGCAAAACGGCGTAAATGCAGTGCTACACTATAAGCCGTTGCAATTTCTGTATCGGTATGGAATAGATCACCACTGATCGTTAATAATAATTGGTCAATTGGTAAATCTGTTGCATTTTGCCAACGGCGCACCAATGTCCGAAACGTTGTTAAATGCTCAACAAGTTCAGGATTATCACTTGCATTTTGGTCAAGCCAATCTGTTAGGCGTGGCGCAATGTAATCTTCAATATGGGGTATTTTTTGTAATTGTTTAGCAACATTCTCGATACTTTTTTCAGCTTCTTCATCACCACGTTCATCACGTCGCCAGACCCGATAGCTCATTGCTAATGCACGGCTGTCTTTAGGATCAGCTAGATAATCTAAAATACGACTCATTGCACCAACAATTGCGCGTGTGCCACTGGTTGAGCGTAAATTTTCGATATAAGGTAAATTTGCACGCCGTAATTCTTGAACCATCTTCGCACCACTACTATTGATGGGTAATAAGATGGCACAAGTTTTATCCTCATTCTCAGGTAACCAACGCTTCAATGATGTAATAACAGCATCGCGTTCTTCCAATGGTGTATATTTTTCAGGTCGTAGAAAAATCTGTGATGGATCATCAGGTGGGTTTCCTTGTGGATCACCCTTTGGTGTTGTTTCGATAAAAGGCGTGCTGAGAGGTTGTTTGTCGCGGATGCCATCAATAGGATGCTCCATTGACCAGCGAATTAATTCGTTAGCAATTGCAATGATACTCGCTGTACTGCGCCCTGAATTGGGCAATGTTTTGGCAATGACATCATCACGCGCTATAAAATTGCGTAATAAATCTGGATTCGCAGTCGTGAATGTTTCATAAATAGATTGATTGGGATCACCAACACGCACCCAATTCCCATTTTTGCCTGCGAGTAGTCCCAGAATTTCTTCTTGGAGTTTACTGCTATCTTGTGCTTCATCTTCTAAAATATACGGAAAACGCTTGCGTAAGCGTAGTAGATAATCCTCATCAAGCGTTAGAATTTTAAGCGCTAAACGGATTAAATCTTGAAAATCGACTGCCCCACGATAGCGTAATCCGCGCTCATATTGTTCATAAATTTCATAGCACATTATCGCTAAGGGTAGATGGTCGCTATTTTGTGTCATCAGTGGACGCATGGCTTCAATCGGTAGCTGCATATCTTTGGCTTGCTTGATAAAACTCATTGCCATGCGCTTGACTGCCTCGACCCAGCGTGTATTGCGTGTATATTGATCGCTATATTGCTCATTCGTGAGGTAATAATCGGGTGCTTCTGGGTTAGCACGTACCCACGCATCAACTGCTTCTTGCATGATGTCATCGGCTGTGCGTTCATCAATGACTGTAAAATCATCAGCTAATTGCACTAAACTCGGACGTTCGCGCACAATATCATTCGCCAGACCATGCAGTGTCCGCACGCGATAGCCAAGACCGGGCAAGAGGTCAAATTCTTCGCGCAGATATTTCGCCATCGCGCTCGAAAAATTCCCAACAGCAGATTTAACCAATGTCACAATCAATATTTCTTGCTCATCGTCTAAATCAACAGTGGCAACTAATTGTGCAGCTAAGTAAGATAAGGTTGCTGTTTTACCACTACCCGGTACTGCCGAAATCCCCATCTTGCCTGATTTATACGCTAAAATTTCTGCTTGTTTAGGACGTGGTTTAAACATGGGCTTCATCCTCTCGACGTAAACGGCGTAACATACTTTGAATTGCCATCAGCAAAGGACCGCGTTGTTCATACCCTTGTTCACCAAATTCGCTGAATCCTAAATAGACTTTTTTGCGACAACGCCGAATGAGACCCAACGCTAAATAAGATAAGGTTTGCTGATTAGCTTCGTATTCGTCCGTATCTTTCCATTCAACGCCATATTCCCATTGTTTACTCAAGACATATGGATGCGTTAGCGGTTGATACAAGCGTTGTGACCATCCAGCCGAACCCACATTGAGCCAAACTTGATAATCAACAGGTTGATTACTGAGCAAGAATGTATACGCAGGGGCAATCAGCACAGTATTCTTATCAACTTCCCAATCACGAATGTATTGATTCGCAATGACACCGCTATCCACCATCGTAATATATTCGCTTGATATGTCATCACGTTCAGGTTCAATTTTGCTGACAGTCTGGCGAAATGTTCGCGCCGAGTCAATGAGATTAGCCGCCGTGTTGGCTGCGTCGTAATTATCATTGAAGTGATATTGCGGTTGTGAGAGGACTTCACCAAATAACTTGCTAAAGAACGTATCAATCGGTAGAACATCACCTTTTTGATAATCTGCCAGCCATTGTCGTAATTTATCGTAGCGCGTGCCTATATCAAAGGTGATGCGTTGCTGGAGTACCTCATTTTGAATATCGCTAAAAGGATAGAGCAAGCCACCGCGATACAGTACATCGGCTAATAAACGGGCGCGTACTAAATCTAAACTTTTAATGGATGATGTAAGCGCGTTGGCAACATCAAATTGACTGGCTGTGATATTCCACTGAGGATGAGCGACCTTAGCAAATGTTAGTAGTGTGCGTGTTGCAGGTTCTTCTCGTAATGCGCGTGATGGACGATGCGAACGATTAGGAACATTTAATTCATCCAAGCGTGCTTTGAGTGAATAGCGTAGGGCATCAGGCAAGAAGGGTGCTAAAATCACAATTTCGCTAGGATCAACCCCATCGTTATGCACTAATGCTGCGATATTTTCGGCTGCCCAATCAATCATTTGCGGATGATAGCGATTATCGGCATAAACAATCGCATTGCGTGCATCAGCAGATTGAGGCTTTGCTTGCTCAATGGGCTGCTTCATACTCGCTGCCATCTCGACCTGAAAGGCAATCATATCATCCGACATCACACGATGATTATCGAGTGTGACATGTAAATCACAGTCATCACGTAAGGAGTCGGCATAGATTGGATCAGCCCCAAGAAAACGCCGATAACCTGCTTCACTATCGTAAATGAGCAATGCAGACTCACAATGCGGTAACCATTGCTTGAGCAAATCATGGGTCGCAGGACTATCTTCTTCAATGTTATCAACCACTAAATGCCGATATTGCTTGATATAATGATCGCGTACAATTTGATGCTCATTCCATAAATCTCGGAAAACTTCTAACTGCAAAGAAAAATCAAGCATGACATATTTGTAGCATAATTCTCTGAATAAAGTTGCTGCTTTTTGAGCATCGTCGTAAATATAATTCTGAGTGACATCACCACGCCAAGATGCTTTTAAAATATCTGCTAATTGGTCATATGGAAACCCAACCAAAGCAGATTTATTGAGGTTATCGACAATTTGTGTATAGAGACGACTGCGACTGATCGTCACACTGTTGAAAAAATCTTCTTGTTCAATAATGGGTTCAATAAAGCGTGTCATATAATATTGGACAAGCTCTAATGTCAGAAAATGGGGGCTTTGAACGGTTTTATCACCATCAAGATCAGATGCAATTAATGGGAAGAATAAATCAACGGTCTGAAAAGCCAATTTACCGAGTGTTGCTGTGTGCAGATCACCGCCAATTTCAACTCGTGAGCGTTTGAGCGCATCAGTATAGGGAATTGCTAACCCTGCTTGTGGCACAAGTACCAAGATAGAATCGGCTGGTACACCATCCCGAATGAGTTGCTTAACGCGTTCGATACCAGCAGTGGTTTTGCCTGTTCCTGCGATACCATCAAGGAAAATAGTTTTATCAAAATTATCTTTTGCTACATCTTTTTGAGCTTTGAGTAAGTTCATGAATTTTATCCAGTGTGATGCCAACTAAAAGAACATCCGTACTGAAAGTATAGCGGATTGTCACTAGATTGCTATAAGCGTAATCGGTGTAAAAATGATGGAGGAAAGGGTGATGCGTTTGCGATCACCCTAAATTATTGCGATTAGCCACCGTATGCGTTAGGGGTATCCGTCACATTGGCGTTGATATAAGGTTCTTCTACTTGTAAATCAAGCGCATCATCTTCATCAAGGACGGTTTGCCCTTTGTGATAGAGCGTGTCATTGAAAGCATCGTAGCGGTAACGTCGGCTGACCCACGCAGGGCGTTCATCTAAACCAGCGCGTGGATGTAAGAATACAGCATTAAACTGAATGGCTTCGTCTTCTAACAAAATAAGTTCATCAACAATCCATACTGGTGCATATTGTTCCAGATGAGATTTTGATTTTGCATCACGCTTTGTCAGTAAATCGTGTGCATTATTCATACTGATGTTTGCCATAGATTATTTCCCTATTGTGTACCTCATTTATAGGCGCATTGTAGCGCTATATCTCACAATCGACAAGCAATTATTTCCGATTTATCCTAGATAGCATCATAGAAAAGGAAATCTTTGGATGCGTCGTTGCTATTTTTTGTTACTTATTGTGTTGCTCATACCGTCTGCCCAGACTACTGCTCAAGATACGATTGCGACCCAAATTCTGAATCGTGTTAATGAGGCAAGGACATCATCTAATGTGATAGCCTTGCAATTTAATTCCCAATTGCAAGCAGCAGCCCAGCAACATAGCAATGATATGGCATCTGTCGATCAATTATCGCATGTTGGTACGAATGGTAGTCAATTTTGGGAACGGATTCAAGCCAATAGCTATACCTTAATTATCGGTGCTGAAAATATCTTATCGCGTCCTGATACCAATGCTGATGCAGCCTTTACCCAATGGTTCAATAGTGAGTCGCATCGCAATAATATGCTCAATGGCGCGTATAGCGAAGTTGGCATCGCATATTCGCGTGCTGCATCAGGACGTATCTATTTTACAATGGTACTTGCGAACCGTGCTGATTTTGTCGTGCCAACACAAAGACCGATGCCGACAAATACTGCGATCCCACCAACAAATACAACGATTCCTGCTACTCATACACCCATGCCGACACAAATGCTTGTTCCCACAACACAACCTACCTCAACACCTACACAAATAACGGCGACACAAAGTGTGCCATCCGCACAAGTGCTTGTAACCAATACGCCGCTACCTACAGCAACTGCTTATATCGCGCCTGATATTCGTTTAATTTATGATGACAACAGTTTTTTGATGATTAATGTATCAGGACAGGTACGTAACTTAGCCAATCTTGTGTTTGAGAGTGATAGCGGGGTCATGTCGGCAACACGCTGGAATACCGAATTTTTGTCACAACCGTTATCGGGCTTCACGACAGGTGATTGTGTCCAAGCATGGACATTCGACGTTAACTATATCCAATCCCCAACTGAATGTCGTTATCGGCATGGATGGATTGCGGTTGCTGATGATGTAACATTCTGGAAAAACACTAATTTTTTTACGGTTCGTAATGGTGATGAACTTGTAGGGATTTGTCGTGTTGATGAACAAACTTGTGACGTTAACATTTCAACGCCAATTGATGACTTATCAGTAGTTGATCCTGTGTTGTTTGGTCAAATTCCCGATTTAAGACTTGAGTATCCTGATAGCAGTTTTAGCCTAATTAATGTTGCTGGGCGGACATTGGATTTAACAGGACTGGTTTTCCGTAGTGAGTCGGGAACACTGGCTACTGAAGCATGGGATAATGGCTTTTTGACGCAATCACTCAGCATGTTTGAGAATGGTGGATGCTTGCAAGCATGGACACCCGATTACCCTAATCAAATTGCACCAACCCGTTGTGAAATTCGTCATGCGTGGATATTGCTCAACGATGCTGAAGATTTTTGGCGACAAACGGATAATTTTACTCTCGAACGAGATGGCATTATTCTCGGGCGCTGTCGGATGGATACGACAAGCTGCTCTATATCACTTTCAAATAATGCTGGCATCGTAATACCGCCGACGATAACAAGTGTAACATCACAGCCCATGCCTACAACATCTAATAGTGTATTGGCTACGAGTGACTTACAACTTATCATCACGAACCAGAGTGTAACTTTACTCAATACATCATCACAAGTCATCAATATTGAATCCATCGTACTTGAGAGTACATCAGGGACATTTACATCTATACGATGGCAAATCCCACAATTGACCGTGCCACTATCGGCATTACCCACGGGTGATTGTGTTCAAATTTGGGGTGTCGGCACACTTGAGCAAATGAAACCATCTGCTTGTAATGTGCGTCATGCATGGGTTGCAGCCTTTGCTTATGAGCAATTTTGGATGAATACAAATACCTTTAATATTTATCAATCAGGTGTGCAGATTGCAAGCTGCGAAACGCGCGTTATGATTTGTAATATTAATTTGCCGTAATTGCTTGTTGCAATTTATAGCAGGATTAGATAATATCCCTGACTATGATTAATAAAACAACCATGAGCAACCGCCGTCGTAACCGTCGCAGCCTGACTAATCAGTCGGGAGTTTTGTGTTAACGGCACGTATCATGTAAGTTGCCATCTTAAACAACACATAACCCTCGTCTGGAATCAGTCGGGGGTTTTTTGTTTGGCAGATTGCACAGCTTAATCTGTGGCAATCAACAACTGTAATCGCACGTAGGATACGCTACGATTAATTCAAATATCTATTTTTAGGAGTAAAAAATGCAACAACCCAAGCGTGAAGTCAAAAAGGTCGTACTAGCATATAGTGGCGGATTAGATACATCAGTAATTGTGCCATGGTTGAAAAATAACTATGGTAACTGTGAAGTAATCTGCTTTTGCGCGGATTTAGGGCAAGCAGAAGAGCTTGATGGACTCGAAGCAAAAGCGAAGGCATCAGGGGCAAGCAAAATTTATATTGAAGATTTACAAGAAGAATTTCTCAATGATTATGTATTCCCTACTTTGCAAGCAGGCGCTATTTATGAGCGTGAATATTTACTCGGTACATCGTTTGCACGCCCATTAATTGCAAAACGCATGGTCGAAATTGCAGAATTAGAAGGTGCAGATGCTGTTGCTCATGGTTGTACAGGTAAAGGTAACGATCAAGTGCGTTTTGAATTGACTGTTATGGCACTCAATCCAAAACTTACTGTGATTGCACCTTGGCGCGAATGGGATATTCGTAGCCGTGAAGATGCACTTGCCTATGCTGCTGAGTTTAATATCCCTGTCACCCAAACAGAAAAAGATATTTATAGCCGTGACCGCAATATTTTCCATTTATCCCATGAAGGCGGTTTGCTGGAAGACCCTTGGAATGAACCAGAGCAATCCATGTATCAACTCTCAGTTAGTCCAGAAGATGCACCTGATAAGCCTGAATATGTTGAAATTGGATTTGATAGCGGTACACCCATTAGCATTAATGGTGTTGCTGGTACATCAGTTGAAATCTTTAAAGAACTCAATAATTTGGCTGGTAAACATGGTGTTGGACGGATTGATATTGTTGAAAACCGCTTAGTAGGTATGAAAAGTCGGGGTGTCTATGAAACCCCTGCTGGCACATTGATCCGTCGCGCTCATCAAGCACTAGAAAGTATTTGCCTTGATAAACACACCATGGGTTTTAAAGATCAAATTGCGGTTAAATATGCTGAACTCGTCTACAATGGCATGTGGTTTACACGCTTACGCGAATCACTAGATGCCTTCATCCAAGTGACACAAGAACAAGTCACAGGGACAGTTCGCCTCAAATTATATAAAGGTAATGTGATCGTTGCTGGACGTAAATCGCCATTTAGCCTCTACCGCGAAGATTATGCATCCTTTGGTGAAGAAGATGTTTATAATCAACAAGATGCTCATGGATTTATTCAATTATTTGGCTTACCGCTAAAAGTTGAAGCACTGCTCGATATGGAAGATGGTAAAGAAGTTCGCTGGCGTAAACCAGATTACAGCATCTTCAAACGGGACTAATAGAGATTTGCGTGTCGGGGCATATGCTAAAGCCCCGACACTGCTTGAATTAAAGTCATTTTATGTGTATTGCAAACTGTAACTTTTGATAAGTTTGTATAGCGTGTAGTAGGGGATAGACTTTATGTCCTCCCGCAGACAGCGCAACGATCCTACACATCAACTACTTGATTGATCGTTATGTTTATTTTCAAGTCTGTATCGAATCTCACTAATAGTAAGTTTTTTTTAGATCAGAAAGGGTAATTATGGCATTATGGGGAGGTCGATTTTCAGATGGACCTGATGATGCACTACGAAAATTAAATGATAGTTTGCGTTTTGATAATCGTCTTGCACGGTATGATGTTATTGGCAGCATGGCATATGCTCAAGCGATTTATAAAGCAGGTGTCATAACCGAAGATGAATGTGGTCGTATTCGTGGCGGTTTAGATTATATTTTGCGTGAATTTGAAGAAGACCGCTTTGAATTTGCAGCAGGCGATGAAGATATCCATACTGCGGTTGAACGTCGTCTAACGGAAGTGATCGGCGCACTAGGCGGTAAACTCCACACAGGGCGCAGTCGTAATGACCAAGTTGCAACAGATTTTCGCTTGTGGGTATTAGACGCGCTTGATGAAGTTGATACCTTACTACATGCGATACAAATTGCTTTGATTGACCAATCAGAACAACATATCACCACACTGATGCCCGGATATACCCACTTGCAACCTGCTCAACCGATTACGGCTGCTCATTGGCTGATGAGCTTTTTCTGGATGTTAGCGCGGGATCGGGAGCGCTTGCAACAAATCCGTACACGCACATCCGTATCCCCATTAGGCTCAGGGGCGTTAGCAGGTAATCCCTTTGATGTGGATCGTGAAGCACTTGCAAAAGATTTGAAATTTGATCGTGTCAGTATGAATAGTCTTGATGCAGTGAGTGACCGCGATTTTGTCGCTGAAACCCTCTTTGCAATTGCACTCGCAGCAACCCATCTCAGCCGTTTTGCAGAAGATGTCATTATTTATAGCAATCCCTTATTCGGATTCATCACACTCAGCGATACCTACAGCACAGGTAGTAGCTTGATGCCTCAAAAACGGAATGCTGATCCAATGGAATTAGCACGCGGTAAAGTAGGACGTTTGGTTGGGCATGTCGCTGGTTTCTTAACAACACTCAAGGGGCTGCCCAGTACTTACAATAAAGATTTGCAAGAAGATAAAGAATCGCTCTTTGATGCCTATGATTCGATGGCATTATTGTTACCAGTGATTGCAGGGGTCATCCAAACTTTACAACTTAATCCAGTAAAAATGCGTGCTGCACTACAAGAAGAACTCCTCGCAACAGATCTTGCTGATTACTTGGTGCGTAAAGGTGTTCCATTTAGAACAGCGCATCATGTTGTGGGTGAGGTGGTTCAATATGGTGTAACACATCAAATACGTTTATCTGAAATTGAATTGACAACATTGCAATCCATCCACGAAACTTTTGATGCCGATGTGGTTGATGTTTTTGACTTTGATTTAGCAGTTGAGCGTAAAAAGGCGATTGGTGGCACAGCCCCACACGCTGTAACTGAACAAATTAAGCAAGCAAAGCGCCTAATTGCCGTTGATGACTAATTTTGGGCTGTGTGTACTTATCTTACATTAATCTCTCTTGTGTCTATTGCACAAAGTATACAAAGGTTCGTGGTCAATTTTCACGAACTTTAACTGATTACCGTTAAATTGTTGACATCAACCAGCGAGTAAGTTACTTTATTGGGGATGTTAGATAAAAAATATCAAAAAGCGCAGACATGAATCACTCACTCAACACACTTAGCATTATTATTATCGTGCTTGTACTCGTCCTTATTATTGGCGGGCTTTAGTTGCTTGGGTGGTAAACTTCTTAAATAGTTAACCAAAACCTCCCAAGTGGGAGGTTTTTTTGTTTTGATCGGCTATCACACAGACTGGAGTAGTAACAATGTCAACCGAAATGATGGAATTTCATTCACACAACAGTCCTTGGACTGAACTATTTGATATGCACTGCCAGCGTGAAGATGCTGCTACAAAATCTATGGAGATGGCAGATCAAAATGCCGAACAAGAACCAACGCATAATGCGCTTGCTGATGTTTATAACCGTGATGAAACGGATGACAAAAGCAAGCGTTTTTAATTTATAGCGATCACACACCTATTGAGAGAGGGTAACAACGATGCCAGCAGAATGGATTTGGCGGAATGGCGAATTTGTAAAATGGGAAGATGCAACCGTGCATGTCTCTGCACACGCCTTACATTACGGATCAAGCGTCTTTGAAGGGATTCGCGCATATGCAACCCCTGATGGACCTGCTGTCTTCCGTATGCAACCCCATACTAAACGCTTGATGAATGGGTCTAAAATCATGCGAATTGAGCATGATTATTCCGCAGAAATTATTGACCAAGCCATCATTGATACAATTGCCCGTAACGGACACGAGGCTTGCTATATTCGCCCGATCATTTTCCGAGGTGCGGGTGCATTAGGCTTAGAAGGTCGTGGACGTACTGCTAGCGAAACTGTGATCTTTACAATGGAATGGGGTGCGTATCTTGGTGCAGAAGCGCTTGAACAAGGTGTTGATGCACAAATCAGTTCATGGCGTAGAATGGCTCCAAACACACATCCTGCGTTGGTTAAAGCAGGTGGTAATTATGTGAACAGCCAATTTGTGAGTATGGAAGCCCATGATAACGGTTTTACAGAAGGGATTGCACTTGATGTCAATGGGTATGTCAGTGAAGGTGCTGGTGAAAATATTTTTGTAATCGTCGATAATGTGGTTTACACCCCCGGTGCATGGTCATCTATTTTGATGGGTGTGACGCGCGATAGTATCATCACTTTGCTCAATGATTTTGGCTACGAAATTAAATTCCAACCTGTTGCGCGTGAAATGCTCTATATGGCAGATGAGATTTTCTTCACAGGGACAGCAGCAGAAGTAACACCTGTGCGCTCAATTGATCGCTTGCCTATTGGCGAAGGGTCGCGTGGTCCTATTACTAAACAAGTCCAAGAAGAATTTTTTGCGCTGACCTCTGGTCAAAAACCAGATCGCCATGGTTGGCTTACTCATGTTAATCAAGCTGT
This sequence comes from Phototrophicaceae bacterium, assembly GCA_049680565.1. Taxonomy (GTDB): domain Bacteria; phylum Chloroflexota; class Anaerolineae; order Aggregatilineales; family Phototrophicaceae; genus JAUZRW01. The sequence continues at coordinate 57,657 of JBAUIA010000293.1, read as the reverse complement.
TTCGGAGAAATAAGCATGAAACTCACTGGTTCTGAAATTATTTTGGAATGCTTACTGCGTGAAGGTGTCGATGTCATGTTTGGCTATCCCGGTGGTGCAATTCTGCCAACCTACGATGCCATGACAAAATATCTTGATCGCATCCATCATGTACTGGTGCGCCACGAACAAGGGGCATCGCATATGGCAGATGGTTATGCGCGTGCGACAGGTAAGGTCGGGGTTTGTATCGCAACCAGTGGTCCTGGTGCAACGAATCTCATTACGGGTTTGGCAACTGCTATGATGGATTCATCGCCCATTATTGCAATTACGGGGCAAGTACCTGTTAGCGCAATCGGTTCGGATGCTTTCCAAGAAACAGATGTGACAGGCGCAACCTTACCCGTAACGAAGCACAATTATCTTGTGACGGATGCGTCTGAACTCGCCTATACCATTAAAGAAGCCTTCTATATTGCACGAACAGGTCGTCCGGGTCCTGTCTTAATTGATGTGCCTAAAGATGTTCAGAATCAGGTTGTGGAATTTGTCTATCCAGAAGGCGAAATTCGCTTACCGGGTTATCAACCGCCATCGGCTGCTTTAGAAGAGCAAATTGTCGCAGCTTTAGAATTGATCCATAACGCTGAACGACCTGTCATCCTTGGTGGACATGGGATCACCTTATCTGGTGCAAATAACGAAGCACGCGAATTTGCTGAAATTTGCAATATTCCAATCGCTCAAACCTTGCTAGGCAAAGGCTCAGTCCCAGAAGAACATCCACTCGTTATTGGTTGGATGGGGATGCACGGTGACGCTGCTGTAAATCATGCTATCCAAGAAGCTGACTTGCTGATTGCACTTGGGATGCGCTTTGATGATCGTGTGACAGGCAACTTAGCGACCTATTCGCCACACAGCAAGAAAATTCATATTGATATTGACCCTGCGGAACTGAATAAAGTTGTCAAAGCGGATGTTGCGATCAATGGTGATCTGAAAACGGTTTTGCGCCAATGGTTACCGCGCCTTCAACAACGGTCACACGCTAATTGGCTCAATCGTATTCGTGATTGGCAAGAAGATTCTAATGAACGTGATATTCTCAATCATGATTCAGGCGGTAAATTACTAACCGCACAAGTTATCAATGATTTATGGAAATACACCGACGGCAATGCACTCACTGTGAGTGATGTTGGGCAGCACCAAATGTTAGAAGCACAATATTATCCTCACCAACGTCCATCAACGATGTTGACCAGTGGCGGTTTGGGAACAATGGGATTTGGCTTACCCGCAGCTATTGGTGCTAAATTTGGTAAGCCTGATGAAGATGTTTGGGCAGTAGTAGGCGATGGTGGTGTTCAGATGACAATCTGTGAACTCGCAACCGCCCGTCAAGAAAATATTAATATCAATATCGCAATTATCAACAATAGCTTCTTGGGGATGGTGCGTCAGTGGCAAGAGCTTTTCTATGATAAGCGCTACAGTGCGACACCGATGTTTTCACCTGATTTCTGCAAATTAGCAGAAGCCTATAGCATCCCATCCATGCGCGTTACAAGCCGTGATCAAATTGAAGAATCAGTTGCTTTTGCACAAAGTATTGATGGACCTGTTTTGATCGAATATGTTGTTGAAAAAGATGAAATGGTCTATCCGATGGTCGCAGCAGGTGCAGATTTAGATGATATGAAGCGTCGTCCTAAACCCGGAGAGAAGGTGTAATCATGACCCCCCATACCCAAACCCGTGAAGGCAAGATCACGATTGTTGCACTCGTCGAAAACAAACCGGGTGTTCTCAATCGTGTTGCTAGCTTGTTTCGTCGGCGTGCGTTCAATGTCGATAGCCTAACTGTCGGACGTACCCATAAACCATATGTATCACGCATGACGATTGTTGTTGATTCGACAACCATTAGCCCATTCAAGATTAAAGCAAATCTCGAAAAGCTAGTGAACGTCATTGATGTACAAGTTCTTACCAATGATGTACCACACGTTAGCCGTGATCTTGTTCTTGTCAAAGTTCGTACAGATGGTCCTGAGCGCTCAAATGGTGTAACCAGTGTCTGTGAACGTTATCCAGCGAAGATCATTGATATTGGTCCCGATGTTGCGATCATTGAAATGTCTGGTACAGAGGAACTTGTCGAAAAATTCGTTACGGAACTCGCACCATTTGATATTTTAGAATTGGTACGGACAGGTTTAGTTGCAATGGGACGTGGTACACGCATCCAAGATACTGATTATCAACCTGTCGATATAAAAAGCCTCAATGGCAATCATCAGACAGCCTAATATGTGATTCTAAGTAGGATGAATATGATCCTACTTTTAAATAATATAAATCAATCAAACGAAGAGGGAAGTCCTACATGGCAAAGCTTTACTACGATAACGACGCAGATTTATCCATTATAGAAGGTTCAACCATTGCTATTATTGGCTATGGTAGTCAAGGTCATGCCCATGCACTCAACGCGCATGAAAGCGGTATGAAAGTAGTTGTTGGTTTGCACGAAGGTAGCAAAAGCCGTGACAAAGTTGTTGCTGATGGCTTAGAGGTATTCACTGTTGCCGAAGCAACTGCTCAAGCTGATATTGTGATGATTCTCGTCCCTGATACCAAGCAAGCTGCAATCTACAATGAGCATATTGCACCTAACCTTAAAGATGATGCCATGTTGATGTTTGCTCATGGTTTTAATATCCACTTTAAACAGATCGTACCCCCAGAATCTATTGATGTAACCATGGTTGCACCCAAATCACCGGGGCATCGCGTCCGTGAAACGTATCAAGATGGTGCAGGTACACCGGGCTTAGTGGCTGTCCAACAAGATGGTACAGGAAATGCCCACGCACGCGCCCTTGCCTATGCTAAAGCCATTGGTTGTACACGCGCGGGTGTCATTGAAACGACCTTCCAAGAAGAAACTGAAACAGACCTCTTTGGCGAACAAGTTGTCTTATGTGGCGGCGCAACCGCACTCATCCGCGCAAGTTTTGAAACACTTGTCAAAGCAGGCTATCAACCAGAAGTTGCTTACTTTGAATGCTTACACGAACTCAAACTGATTGTCGATCTCCTCTATGAAGGTGGACTGAGCTATATGTGGTATAGCGTCAGCAATACGGCTGAGTATGGTGGCTATGTTGTGGGCGATCTTTTTGAAGAATCACTTAAAGAAGAGATGGCAGGTGTTCTGAGCCGTATCCAAAGTGGTGAATTTGCCGAAAATTGGATCAAAGAAAATGAAGAAGGCTTACCAAATTTCTCAAAACGCCGTAAAAATGAACATGATTTGCTCATCGAAAAAGTCGGTGAAGATTTACGCGACATGATGCCATTCTTGAAAGCTAAGAAAATTAAACAGGAATCATAAGCTATGCGAGTTGTTCGGCACAGTGATGCTAACGCCTTTCGTCATCGCGTGGGTGAATTTCTACTGCGTAATGAAGTTTTGCACAACATCATTCTAGGCATTACATCGCGCTTGATACATCAAGGCGAAGCGTATGAAGATGTTTTTCTCGCGCATGTAGAAAATGATGTAGGTGATGTGCTTGCTGCAACGATGCGTACTGTGCCAAACATTGTTATCTTATCTGAAATCATAGACAAAAAAGCGATTGCATTGCTAGTCGATGCTTTTGCTGAAGCCTATGAAAGCCTTCCGGGGGTCAACGGTATTGATGACGATGGCTTGCAATTCGCTGAACTCTGGAAGCAAAAACAAGGACAAGACTACAGCGTGATGATGGAAATGGGACAATATCGTTTAGATAAACTGATACCACCCCAGAATGTGAGTGGTCAAGCACGTCCAGCCAATCAAAATGATTTTGAGATGCTAGTCGATTGGCTTATCAAGTTCAGTGCTCATACAGGTATGAATACAAATTATAGTCGTGAAGAAGCCGAAAAAAATATCACTCGAAAATTGGAACAACCCATCTTAGGGGGTATCAGTATCTGGATGGATGAAGGGCAAGCTGTTTCGATTGCATCTGCTACGCGCGAATCTGAAAATGGTGGCAATGTTTCATTAGTCTATACACCACCCGAATTTCGTGGACGAGGTTATGCGAGTGCTGTAACTGCTCATGCAAGCCAACTCATCCTTGATGCAGGGAAATCATTCTGCACGCTCACAACCGATTTGTCCTTTCCAACATCCAATAAGATTTATCAATCAATTGGATACAAATTAATCGGTAATTTACGACATATTGAGTTTGAAAATCAGAAATAGAGGGCGACTATGTCAGATGATGGTGATGTCATGGTAGAAAGGGGGTGATATATATGGAAAGTGACCTTAGTGATCTTAAGATGATAAACGCATGTCAATCCATAATAATCCCTGAAAGGAATTTCTACAATGAAACGTACATACGATGAAAATACAGTGATAATTTTTGATACTACCCTGCGCGATGGTGAGCAAAGTCCGGGAGCAACACTCACAAGTGCTGAAAAACTAGAAATTGCACGCCAATTATCACGCTTAGGTGTTGATGTTATTGAAGCTGGTTTTCCTGCTGCATCACCTGATGATTTAAAAGCTGTTCAACGCATTGCTCAAGAAGTCGGCACAGAAGATGGACCTACCATTTGTGGTCTAGCGCGTGCTGTCGAAAGTGATATTCGCACAGCATGGGACGGCGTAAAGGATGCTAAGAAACCACGCATCCATACCTTCTTAGGCACATCGCCATCGCATCTCAAGATGCTACGTATCACGGAAGCAGAAGGTCTGGAACGGATTCGTACTGCCGTAACCTTAGCCAAAAGCCTCTGTGATGATGTTGAATTTAGCCCGATGGATGCAGGTCGCACTGATATGGAGTACCTGATTCAAGCCTGTGCAATTGCTGTGGAGTGTGGGGCAACAACACTCAATATTCCCGATACAGTTGGTTATGTCATGCCCGATGAATGGCATGAAAAAATAGAAAGCCTCATCACCGAAACTCCCGGAGCAGGTCCCGGTAGTGGTGTTGTGTGGTCAGTGCATTGCCATAATGATCTCGGTTTAGCGACTGCAAATACATTGGCTGGTTTAAATGCAGGCGCTCGGCAAGTCGAGGTGACAATTAACGGCATTGGTGAACGTGCAGGCAACACATCTTTAGAAGAAGTGGTGATGTCTGTTGAAACACGCAAGGGGTTCTATGATCTGCGGACAAATATTGATACCAAGCAGATCATGAAAACCAGTCGCATGGTCAGCAATTATATGGGTATGATGATTCAACCCAATAAAGCAATCGTAGGAGATAATGCTTTCGCGCATGAATCAGGTATTCATCAAGATGGCGTTCTCAAATCTGCTGAAACTTTCGAGATCATGACCCCCGAAAGTGTTGGATTAACCCAAAGTAAACTGGTATTAGGTAAACATAGTGGTCGTCATGCCTTGCGTGTTCGCCTAGAAGAATTAGGCTATAGCGTTGAAGGAGATGCCCTCAACCAAATTTTCAAGCGCTTTAAAGCCGTTGCTGATGCTAAGAAAAATGTCACTGATGCAGATTTAGAAGCCTTGATGATTGATGAATTTGATAAACCTGAAGAATTTTTCCGTTTAACAGATGTTCAGGTTTCTTGTGGCACGATGGGTATGCCCACTGCTACGGTACGTATCATGCAAGCTGGAAAAGAATTCATCCATGCTGCCGTTGGCACCGGTCCTGTTGATGCTGCTTATCGTGCAGTTGACCATATCGTTAATTGTCCGAACACCCTCATCGAATACAGTGTCCATAGTGTGACAGAAGGTATTGATGCACTAGGCGAAGTCACTGTCCGAATCCAATCCCCACAAGGGGGTAAAACTGTGGGGGGGTATGGCGCAGATTCGGATATTATTGTGTCGAGTGTCAAAGCCTATATGGCAGCGCTCAATCGGATGATTGCGATTATCGGCTATGGTGACCAAATTCAACCAGAAGGTGATGCTGCAACTATCGGTTTAAAATCTGAATAAGCAATAGATTCTAAGGGCGTACTATTAAACGCCCATCTTAATCAATAAAATAAGATCTATCATTGAAGTCGAAAACGAAAAGTTGAAAAAGAAAGTAACTAATAATGTCAAAGACACTCTTTGAAAAAGTATGGAATAACCATGTGGTCAAACCACAAACAGCAGGTACACCTGCCGTACTATATATTGATTTGCATCTTGTCCATGAAGTGACATCACCACAAGCATTCACTGTCATGCGTGAACGAGGTTTAAAAGTACGCCGTCCTGACCAAACATTCGGGACAATGGATCACAGTACGCCCACGACACCTCGTAATGCGATGGGCATTATCCCTGTTTTAGATATGCAAGCCAGCAAACAGCTTGATATTTTCACACAAAATTGTGCTGATTTCGATATTCCTATGTACTCCCTCGGGACAGAGAACCAAGGGATTGTGCATGTCATTGGTCCTGAACAAGGTCTTACACAACCGGGTATGACTATCGTCTGTGGTGATAGCCATACGAGTACGCACGGTGCATTCGGTGCGCTGGGTTTTGGGATTGGTACAAGTGAAGTAGGGCATGTACTCGCAAGCCAAACCTTGCTCCAATATAAACCAAAAACAATGGCAATCCGTGTTGATGGCACGCTAGGTGACGGTGTTGTAGCAAAGGATATTATTCTTGCTGTACTTGCTAAAATTGGCGTTGGTGGTGGAACTGGTCACGTCTTTGAATATATGGGCAGTGCAATTCGTGCCTTGAGCATGGATGGACGCATGACAGTTTGTAATATGAGCATTGAAGGTGGCGCACGCGCAGGTATGGTTGCTCCTGATGAAACAACCTTTGAATATGTAGCAGGTCGTCCTTATGCACCAAAAGGTGCAGATTGGGATGCAGCCGTTGCAAAATGGCGTGAACTACCTAGTGATGAAGGCGCTCAATTTGATGCCGAGGTCGTTATCACTGCTGATGATCTTATTCCACAAATTACATATGGCACAAATCCCGGTATGGGCATGCCAATCAATGGTTATTTACCGTCACCATCTGATTTTGCAGAAGTCGATAAACGGGTTGCAATGGATAAAGCCTTAACATATATGGGGCTTGAACCTAATCAACAATTACTGGGCAAGAAAATTGATGTGGTGTTTATTGGTAGCTGCACCAATTCACGTATCAGTGATTTACGCCTCGCTGCAAAAATGATTGATGGTCGTAAAGTAGCCGATGATGTTCGCATGATGGTTGTCCCCGGTAGCCAACAAGTTAAAAAACAAGCTGAAGCCGAAGGACTGGATGAAATCTTCAAAGCAGCAGGCGCAGAATGGCGTGAAGCAGGTTGCTCGATGTGTATTGCGATGAATGGCGATCAACTCGCTCCCGGGCAATATGCAGTCAGCACCAGTAACCGCAACTTTGAAGGTCGTCAAGGTAAAGGCGGACGCACATTCTTAGCGAGTCCATTAACCGCAGTCGCAGCAGCCGTTAACGGGGCAGTCACTGACCCACGCGAAATGTATCAGCCAGAAATGGCATAAATGTTGGAGATATTTGTATGAATGTCAATCAAGCGATTCGCTCAAAACGCGCTGTTCGCATGTATACCGAGAAAGTTATTCCCAACGATGTCATTCAGCAAATTCTGGATATTGCTCGCTGGTCACAGAGTAGCAAAAATACGCAACCATGGGAATTTATCGTCGTAACAGATCAAACGCTACTGAATCAGTTAGCTGAAACAGGGGATTATACGAGCCATGTTCCACAGTCTGCTTTTACGATTGTCCTTGTGAGTGATGATAGTCAATTTTGGCGTGGTTTCGATCTCGGGCAAGTTGCTATGTGCTTACAATTAGCTGCATGGGAACTGGGCATTGGTTCTTGTCCAGTTGCTTTCCAGCACTCTGAGGATGCGAAAGCTATTTTAAGTGTCCCTGCTGAGAAAGCACTGCATGCAGGTATCACATTTGGGTATCCATCCCCACAACATCAAACAGCCAAAATGGGTGGTCGTAAATCAGTCGATGATACCACCCACTGGAATAAATGGTGATCGTTCTGTGACAAAAAACGAAGATATTGTGCGCTTATTATGGACAGCGTTTGATAAAGCTACATTTTCTGATTTGTATCACTTGTTAGCGGATAACTTTATCTGTGAGTGGGTTCAATCAGGCGAACGGATTCGTGGCGCTGATAATTTCATTGCGATTAATGAAAATTATCCCGGACGATGGCATATTAAGCTCAGAACATTGATTTCTAATGGCGATCAAGTTGTTACAGAAGCAGATGTTTATAATGATGAAACCACTGTCATAGCGATTTCATTTTTCACACTAAAAGATGGCAAGATTACACATATACGAGAATTTTGGCCCGACTCAATGGAAGCACAAACATGGCGTAAACAATGGGTCGAAATGATAGAAAAGGAATAAAAGATGAAACCAATGAATGAAGTCAGTGGCAGAATAGCACCTCTGCCTATGAATGATGTTGATACAGATCAAATTATCCCTGCACGTTTTTTGAAAACGACTGATAAGATGGGTCTAGGTAAACAAGCGTTTTTTGACTGGCGCTATAATGCTGATGGCACAGATAAAGAAGATTTTGTGCTGAATCAACCACAATACCAAGGCGCAAATATCCTCGTTGCAGGTAATAATTTTGGTTGTGGCTCATCGCGTGAACATGCTCCTTGGGCATTAATCGGCATGGGATGGCAAGCAATTATCAGCACCGAATTTGCGGATATTTTTCGCAGTAATTCCCTAAAAAACGGCTTATTGCCAATCATCGTTGATGAAGAAACCCAACAACAATTGGTTAGCCTTGCACAAGAAGACCCAGAAACAACCGTGACAATCAGCTTAGAAGATCAAACCCTACAATTGCCTGATGGACGTAAAGTCGAATTCCCGATTGATGAATTCAGTAAGCAATGCTTGCTCAAAGGCGTTGACCAATTGGGCTATTTGCTTGATCTTGATGATGACATCATCGCTTACGAAGAAAATAATGTCAAACGTGTGAATACTCATCAACCAGCAGTTTGAATGAATGGGGCTTTTATAAGCCCCACATAATTTTAGGAGACAACATCAATGACACAATACGTACACATCTATGACACAACCCTCCGAGATGGCACACAACGCGAAGGTATTTCGCTATCGTTAGCGGACAAAATGCGAATTACGAGCCTATTGGATGATATGGGTGTTGCGTATATTGAGGGGGGCTGGCCCGGCAGTAATCCTAAAGATGCTGCTTATTTTGATGAAGTTCAGAATTTAACTCTGAAACATTCAAAAATCACAGCATTTGGCTCAACTTGCCGTAAAGATACTGCACCTGCGGATGATGCCAATATTCAAGCATTGGTCGATGCCAATACACCCGTTGTAACGGTTGTTGGTAAAACGTCGATGCTCCATGTAACTGATGTTCTGCAAACCTCGCCAGAAGAAAATCTGCGGATGATCCGAGACAGTTTAGCCTATCTCAAATCACTCGGTAAAGAAGTCATCTATGATGCCGAACACTTCTTCGATGGTGCAAAACTCGATATGGAATATGCCTTTGATACTATCAAAGCAGCGATGGAAGGTGGCGCAGATACCATTGTTCTCTGTGATACCAATGGTGGATCAATGCCTTGGGAAATTGCAGATTATGTCCAACGCATTTACACTATTTTCCCTGATGTGAATTTAGGGATTCATACCCATAATGATAGTGAACTAGCTGTTGCCAATAGTCTTGCTGCGGTCAAAGCAGGTGCGACTCATGTTCAAGGGACAATCAATGGTTATGGCGAACGCTGTGGTAATGCTAATTTATGCAGCATCATCCCAGATTTGATGCTTAAAATGGATATGCAATGCTTGCCTGATGAAGAATCGCTCAAACAATTGACTTATCTATCGCGCACTGTTGCCGAAATTGTCAATCTCGCGCCTGATAATCATCTTGCTTATGTTGGCAAAAGTGCCTTCGCACATAAAGGTGGTATTCATGTGGCAGCGATTCGGCGTAATGTGGATAGCTATCAGCATATCATCCCTGAGCATGTTGGCAATAAAATGCGTGTCCTTGTCTCGGATTTAAGTGGACGAGGCAACGTACTCAGCAAAGCCGAGGAATTAGGGTTGGATGTTAGCAAAGCTGAAGCAGTTCAAGTATTGGAAGAAATCAAACATTTGGAAAATGAAGGTTATGTCTTTGAAGGCGCAGAAGCCTCAATTGCAATTCGCTTATATCGTGCAAAACCTGATTATCAACCCATTTTTGATCTAATTGATTTCACAACCATCACGGAAGATCGCAAAGGGCGAGGGCATCTTGCTGAGGCAATGGTCAAACTAGATGTTGAAGGGGATGTAATTCATACGGCAGCCGAAGGGAATGGACCTGTTAATGCGTTGGATATGGCATTACGTAAAGCATTGATGCCCAATTATCCCATGATTGCGCAATTTAAACTGGTGGATTATAAAGTACGTATCCTTGATAGCGATAGTGCCACAGCAGCAACAACGCGCGTCCTCATTGATACACAAATGGGTACGAAACGTTGGAGTACCGTCGGTGCAGGAACGGATATTATCCGCGCCAGTTGGCTAGCACTTGTCGATAGTGTTGAATATGGATTATCAATTGCAGTACACGAAACAGTTGAAGAAATCGCTATAGGAGACTAAGGTGTCGAACATTAATAAAGTGAACATTGCTCAAAAGATGGCACTTTTTAGTGAGCATTGGTCGCCTAAAATCGTAGGTGAACTTGATAATTATCATATAAAAGCGGTGAAGTTTGTCGGTGACTTTGTGTGGCATCATCACGAGGATACCGATGAGATGTTTCTCGTTATTGATGGATCGTTTACGATGAAATTGCGTGATGGTGATATACATATTCAGCAAGGTGAATTTATCATCATTCCAAAAGGAGTCGAACACTGCCCATCTGCTACTGAAGAAGTGCAGGTCTTGTTATTTGAAAAAGCGGGTACAGTCAACACAGGCAATGCCACTGATAGCGAGAAAACGGTCACAGAATTGGAACAACTCTAGTGGAATCTGCCAATCAACTTCTGAAAAATATCCCTTGGGGACGAATATCACTATTCGCTATCCTCATTGTGATGACATTTTTACCATTCGTTTTAGCTATCAATATTGTTGACCTCGATAATAATGCGATTGCTTTTGATTGGCGGCAAAGTTTTCATGGCGCAATTTGGCTTGAGAATTTCGGATGGGGGATACGGCGCTTTCAAACCCCACCTTGGTCTGTAATGTTTTTGCTCCCATTCACTGCCTTATCTTTTGGATTGGGATGGGCAGCCATGATGTACGTGACAACAATAGCGCTTGTCCTTGCTGTACCACGCCGACCATCACGGAATAAATGGCTTGTTGGAACACTTTTATTGCTCACAGCACACCCTGTACTCCGTAATTTTGCGGATGTTAATCTTGAAGGCTTCCTCATCGCAGGGGTGCTAATATCGCTTTACGCTTTTCATGAAAAGAAACCTTATATACTAGCACTTGGTATCTTAATTGCAGGTCTGAAGCCTCAAGGTGTATTTCTCGTTTTCATCATTATGGGCTTATATATGCTACGAACCTTTCACTGGCGAGATATTGGGAAAGTTGTCGCGGTTTGTGGATGTGTATTTATCGTTACGATGCTACTTTGGGGGCAAGTATGGTTGGAGTCATTAACACTCTTACCAGCAGGCATTTCACTCTCCGCGAGTTTAGCTGATCTTGGGTTATCAACCATTGGTATTTCAATCATACGGGCGATTGTGGTTTTAGTATCGCTGATTGTGGCGTATCGTGGTGAACCTACATTAGATCGGGCAAAAGTCGGCTTACTAATCGCTGCATCTGTGTTAGTTGCTCCCTATGCTAATGGACTAAGTCTTGTAACCTCATTAGCATTTGGTGGGATTGCTATTTTTATGAGTCGCCCTTGGCTCGGTATCTTTGTATTTCTTATTTATAATTTGCCCTATGTACAAGCATTAGGTGTTAACAGCTTTACAATTGAAGATTCGTTGTATTACATGATAATTCAACTCATCTTATGGAGTATTTTATTGGTTGATGTTTACCGTGATAATCAACCAACTAAACGTGAACGATCTACATTAAAAGAGGACATTCAATGAAAGCAACAATTGCAACTTTATCAGGCGATGGTATTGGACCAGAAGTTATGGTGCAAACCTTACGCTTATTATCTAAAATTGGCGATGTCTATCATCATGAATTTACTACAACAGAAGCCTTAATAGGCGGTATTGCTATTGATGAAACAGGGACATCATTACCTGACGAAACAATCAAAATTTGTGAAGCATCGGATGCCATCTTACTGGCAGCCGTGGGTGGTCCTAAATGGTCTGATCCCGCAGCGAGTGTTCGTCCTGAACAAGGGTTATTACAAATTCGCCAACATTTTGGTTTATTTGCCAATTTGCGTCCCGTTAAAATCTATCCTGCACTTGTGGCACATGCTCCACTACGCCCTGATTTACTCGAAGGCGTTGATATTCTCTTTGTACGTGAGTTAACAGGAGGAATTTATTTCGGTGATCGCCAAGAAATGGGTGATGGCGATTCAGCATATGACACAATGCTTTACAGTAAGTCAGAAGTCGAGCGAGTAGCCAATGTTGCTTTTCGTGCTGCTCAAGGTCGCCGTGGTAAATTGACCTCTGTTGATAAAGCAAATGTACTGGCATCCATGCGTTTATGGCGTAGTACGGTTGTCAAAGTGCATGATGATTACGAAGATGTCGAACTTGAACATCTGCTAGTAGATGCAGCAACCATGCACTTGTTAACCCGTCCAGCAGACTTTGATGTGATTATGGCGGGTAATATGTTCGGTGATATTCTCAGTGATGAAGCTTCAGTTTTGGCAGGATCACTCGGGATGCTCCCATCAGCCTCATTAGGCTCAAACACCTTTGGTTTATATGAGCCTGTACATGGTAGCGCACCTGATATTGCAGGGCAGGGCAAAGCAAATCCGATTGGCATGTTCCTCAGTTTAGCAATGTTACTGCGCTATAGCTTACAATTAGAAACAGAAGCATCTGCCATTGAAGCTGCTGTTGATGCTGTTCTAGCAGATGGATTGCGTACCCCTGATATTGCAAGCCCGTCAGAACAAGTCGTTAGCACAAGTGAATTTGCAGATGCTGTGATTGCAAAAATCTAATCTGTAAAATAATCAGTTTCTTCTGGAGACGGGGTACGGTCACCACCTGCCTCGATCTCCCTCCGATTAAAGTGATACATTGCAAAGGCTGCAATGAGATACATCAAACGGCGACTGGTGATCGACATTGTTTCCCATGTCATCGCTCGTAAGGCTGTAAATGCTAAGGTTAATGAATACTCATGCCAATCATCAGGTTTTGCTAGGCTCTGAGCGACAATTTCCCTCAGCGCAATAATTGCTTTGAGGGCATCATAAATATCTTCGGGGATTTGGTCAGCAAGTTGTGGTTGGTCAATGACGGCGAGATACGCCATTAATTGGCGGACATCATCCCACGTATCGTCAATTTTTGGCACAACTAATTCACTCAGAATACTGATTTCCAGATTTGCCCAATCGAAAATGGAATGCCCATCACGGGTTCGCGCAAAATCAATTAACAATGCCCCGTCACTAGGTCCAATTAGAATATTACCCAAATGTAAATCTCCATGGATGGTACTAATCGTTCCCATAACAATGGCATCTAACATTGGGTTATAGAATTTAACAGGATTCGGCAAAACGAAATTATTCACCGTAATGCTATTACCGCGTGCTTCAAAATCAGGCATTAGCTTTGATACACATGCCATCAGTTCATCATCGCGTGTTTTCCAAACTGTTCCAACAATGCGATCAACAACCTCACCTCTGAAATAGGTGTCTTCATCAAAATTAATGCCTTGTACTTCGATCTGATAGGCACGCGCTGTGCTCTCGCCTTGTGCCAAAGCTAAACGAATTGAACCACGTTCAGGTTCAACTTTATAAACAATGAAATTATCAACCGCAATGATTTCACCTAAATCAAGTGATGTTACCTTGCCACGCCGAATAGGGAAGCGTAAAACTGTTGCGCTACTCGGTTTTTTAGCAGGATCAGTTACTTTTAAAGTTAAGATAGGCGGTAATAACCAGTCGTATTCACGCCATGCTTCAAAGCGATATGGACGGGCTTGCTTCCACCATTTTTCACCAAATTGACCATACAAACTCTGATGAAGCCATTCCCCAAGTTTACTGCCTGACCATTCATTAACTTTGCCACGCATATCTGTGGGATTACCAGCCGAATCGGTCAAAAATGTGTATTTTAAGCCAGCATAATCCGATGAATCAGGTGCAATGGGTTTATCTTCTAAACGCGCCGTCAATGGTGGAAGCGTATCTTTGACATACTTATCATAGCGTTGTGCTTCATCGAGAATCGCATCAGTGTGTCCAATTTTAACAACAACTGATGCTGCTGACCGATCACCCACACGAATCGGTGTAACCACCAATAATTGTGATGATGTATAACCCCCAAGTAGGCTTGTTTCTACGCGAATACTGGTATATCCATGAAACATCCGCCGTAAGATGAAATTATCTTCGTGGCTTAATTCACCTACAAAGTTAGGCGAAATATCAATGCGCGTAAATGTACCTGTAGAGATATGTGATGGATTTACAGTTTCTGCTTTTTGTTTAATTTCAAGAATATCAATCCCAAGCGAGGTTAAGACACGCGACGGGATACTATCGTCTTCTTCAAAAATAGCGATCAGTAAGTCTCGTTCATTAATCACAGAGCGTTTATTGTCGTGGGCAATTTCTTGTGCAATCCCAAAGATCACTTCCGTTCTGGGCGTATTAGGTATGCCTGCCCATAAACGATGCTTGCTGCCTTTACCTGCTTTACGGCGTACTGCATCAATCACATATTCATTCGTTAGACCATACTGCGTCAGAATGATACCAGCTAAACCATGCTTAATATCGAGTAAAGCAATGAATACATGCTCAACGCCTAGAAAATAATGGCGCATACGATGTGCTTCTTGTCGCGCACTGATGAGAATATCTTTTAATGTAATCAATGACATATTATTCTGTCACCTGAATTCTTAGCCATGTGCGCCCCACCCTAAATAATTGCCCCGGCTCGATAGGAATAGTCCCCCGAACACGCTCATCCATAAAAAAATCTTTACTATCTTCAAGAAATGTACCGTTTGTACTATCTTTATCTTCCAATGACCACCCATCATCACGCCATAATAATTGGGCATGATTCCGCGATACAAAGGTATCATTACGTAAGCATAAATCATTGCTATCTTTACGCCCGATTGTGATGAGCCATTGTGTTTCGGTACGATAACCATCACTCTCTGACCGCATGACGATCATAGACCCATCATCAACACCGCTCATCACCATTATGGTTACATTATCTACCAAAATGACTCCCTATTGTCCATCTATACTTATAAGTATACTGTTAATTATTTAAAGCTACAATTTTAGCGAGACGAAAATTCTATTATAGTTCGTGTTTCGCTTGATAAATGGTATTATACCGATTCTGAGAATCATAATCACTTGTATTTGATAAATGCCCATGATATATTATTTTCTGCAAACGTTCATAATTTGAAACGTATTGCACTTATCCAGAGCGAGTGAGAGAACGGCTCTATGACCTCGCGGCAACCTCCACATCATGTGGGCTGGTGCCAATTCCGGCAGATGGATATTCTGACAGATGAGGGTAGGACTTTGGCTTTGCTGCTTTACAATTTGCCAAAGCGGAACTTAATTAGACCTAAAAATAGTGTTTGCTTGAGAACCACAACCACCACCCGAATGTGTCACCATCGATTACTTTTTATTGCTGAACAGCTTTGTTTAGCACAATCGAAGGAGACAAATTGCAATGAAAACCCCAAAGCATCATCCCATTCAAGGCGATAGTAGTCGCTCCGTCCATGCAGGAACATCGCGTAAAAAAGCACTCAATGCACTCAATACGCCAATTGTTCAATCTGCAACCTATACCTTTGAAAATACAGCAGCCCTAATCGAATTTTTGGAAGCGAAAACATGGGGTAATGGCGAAAAAGTCCGTGATGAGTACGGACGTTATGGTAATCCAAGCATCTCGGCTGTTGAAAATCGTATTGCTGCGCTTGAAGGTGCAGATGATGCGGTCTTATTCTCATCAGGCATGGCAGCAATCACGACCTTATTGCTCACAGTCCTAAAAGCAGGACAGCATGTCGTGATGACTGATGATACCTATCGTCGCACACGCCAATTCTGTGAACAAACACTAGGTAAATTTGGCATTGAAACAACAGTCGTTCCCGTGGGTGATTATGATGCGCTCGAAGCAGCAGTCATTAAAGGGAAAACCAAATTTATCATCAGTGAAACACCCACAAACCCTTATCTGCGTGTTGCTGATCTCACGCGTATTAAACAAATCGCAAAATCCAATCGTTGCTTAACCATGATTGATACCACTTTTGCAACACCAATCAATTTACGCCCGCTTGAATGGGGCATTGATTTTGTTATTCATAGCGCAACCAAATACCTTGGTGGACACAATGATGTACTCGGTGGAGTTGTTGTGGGAAACGCCGCTCGTATGAAAGCCATTCGTGATGCGCGTGGTGTACATGGGAATGTCGTTGATCCGCAAGCAGCTTTCTTGATCGAACGGGGCATCAAAACACTTGGCTTACGTGTTAAACAGCAAAATCATACCGCTCTACAAGTGGCTAAATACCTAGAAAATCACCCTAAAGTGGAACGTGTCTTTTATCCCGGTTTGCCATCACATCCTGATTATGAAGTAGCAACACGCCAAATGACAGGTTTTGGAGGCGTTGTTAGCTTTGAAGTTGCAGGTGATTTACAAACGACAGGTGATTTTATTGACCGTTTGCAAATTGCGTATATCGCACCAAGTCTCGGTGGGGTAGAAAGCCTCGTAGAGCAACCTGCATTGATGAGTTATTATGATAAAACGACTGAAGAACGCCTTGCAGTGGGGATTCGTGATAATTTAGTACGGCTTGCTGTGGGTATCGAAGATGTTGATGATATTATTGACGATCTTGACCAAGCACTTGCTGCAATCCCAGAACGGGAACTCAGCGATTTATGGGAAACACGTTTTCGCGTTTGATAAACTACGATAGAATGTGCAGCAAGCTGATTATACAATCAGCCTGCTGCTACTAATTCAACTTTTATAGGAATAATATTTATGTCAGCTACCAATTGGTCAGGCAATCTAACCTATAGCACCAACCCACGAGATATACACTCAATTGAGCAATTAAAAGATCATATACATACTGCTGACCATGTTAAGGTGATAGGATCACGCCATTCATTTAACGATATTGCGGATTCTTCATCGTTGCTATTATCCTTACAACACTTAAACCAAATCGTTGAAATTGACTCAGAAAAGCAAACTGTAACCGTTGAAGCAGGTATCCGCTATGGCGATTTAGCACTTGCTCTGAATCAAGCAGGATATGCGCTTCATAATCTCGCGTCGCTACCGCACATCTCAGTTGTTGGAGCGTGTGCCACTGGAACGCATGGTTCAGGAGTTCATAACGGTAATTTAGCGACTGCCGTTGCAGGATTGTCATTTATCACAGGCACAGGTGAACAAGTTCATTTAAATCGTGCCGATAATGCCGATATTTTTAGTGGCTTAGTCGTCAATTTAGGGGCATTAGGCATCGTCACTCATATTACGCTTGATATAATGCCAACCTACCAAGTCCAACAAAATGTTTACGTTGATTTGCCGATAGAACAACTCAAGCAGAATTTTGATGAAATTATGGCGTTGGGATACAGCGTAAGTGCTTTTACGGATTGGCAAGGCGATACAGTTAATCAATTATGGATTAAGAGCAAAGATGATGCACCACTGGCATTAGATGCTCTGGATGCAATACCTGCGACCCGCAATTATCACCCTATTGATGACGTTTCCCCTGAAAATTGTACAGTTCAACAAGGCATTTGGGGCGATTGGCACGAACGATTACCACATTTTCAGATGGCATTTTCACCCAGCAAAGGTGATGAACTACAAAGTGAGTATTTTGTTGATCGTGCTGTTGCTGCCCAAGCAATATCAGCCTTGCAATCCATCGGTGACATTATAAAACCTGTTTTGTTAGTATCAGAAATTCGCTGTATTGCTGCTGATGATTTATGGCTTAGTCCATGTTATCAGCGTGATAGTATGGCATTTCATTTTACATGGCAACAAGATTGGAATGCTGTCCGTGATGTGTTATTAGCAATCGAACAAGCCCTTGCACCCTTTGCACCACGCGCACATTTAGGGAAATTATTCACCATGCCGATTGCAGATATTCGGGCGAGTTATGCTAAATTTTCTGACTTTCAGCAATTGGTGCAATTATATGATCCTCATGGTAAATTTCAGAATCGCTATCTCAAAGCATTACTCTGGGATTAAAAAAGCCCTCAATTAAGAGGGCTAGTGATTTATTCTTGTGTGTAGGCTTATGCTGCGCGGTTCTGATTGAAATTGATGAATGCTAGATTATGATGACTATGTGCACCAGCATATTCTCGCCGATATTGATCCCACGTTGTATATAAGGTATCCGTGAGTTCCTTGATGCGATTAATTTCTGATACGCTTAGTCCGCCATGAGATGCTTTTGACCATAAGACTTGTCTTTCTTTGGACATTTGATTAATGCGTGCCATTGTCTCGTTCATGATTACATCCTCATAACCTTAGCATAATGTGTCCTACTATGACGCAAAGATAGTGCCTTCTTTTACCGATCTTGTATAAATAATACGTAAAAACAATGGCTGACCTACGTTAGCGCTTCAGACTTGAGCCGTTCCTCATTTACTGTTATCACTATAGCTTAATTGGTTATTGAGGAGATAATTTTGTCACCACGCATGTTCTTGATAGCAATCTATGATTTCATGGCACAAATTCTGAAAGATTATGGCGCATGGCTGCTACGGATAAGTCTATTTGCGGTGCTTTTGAGTAGCTTTGTTGCACCTAATGTGCGCGTCATCCTCGATAGTCCACCGCAAACAGTTGATGCGATTAAAGATCATGTTTGTGTTCATACACGTCTCATTGATGAAGTGCCAGAATGGGTGATGCAACGGTCATTACAACTCGTCCGTGAGATGGGTGCAGATACCATTGTCGAGTTTTTCCCTTGGGCATATATTGAACGACAACGTGGACAATACGATTGGGAGCAAACTGATAAAATTATCCGACATGCTCAAAATCAAGGCTTACGAGTGATTGCACGTATGGGCTTTGTACCAACTTGGGCGCGTCCTGATGCCGTCGATGATTTTACAACGCTTAATTATTTGCCCGATAACTCTTACACAGATTTTTCAGATTTTGTAGCCGTTTTTGCTACACGATATGCAGGTACAATCGACCATATTATTATCTGGAATGAACCTAATTTAGCTTTTGAGTGGGGGTATCGCCAACCTAATCCTCAAGATTATGTGCGTTTATTACAAGCTGTTTATGAGCCTGTTCATGCTGCTAATCCTGATGTTACGATTCTTGCTGGCGCACTTGCACCAACTCTCGAACCAGAAGGTAGCCCAAATGGTTTGATGGATACAGCTTATTTAGAAGCAATGTATGCCAATGGCGCTGCTGATTATTTCGATGCACTGGCTATTCATACTTACGGTTTTACCCATCCGCCTCTACAAGCACCAGCAGACGATCAACTCAATTTTCGGCGAGCGGAATTATTATTTGAGATTATGGCACGCTATAACGATAGTGAAACGCCTGTATACATCACAGAAACAGGCTGGAATGACCATCCGCGTTGGGTACAAGCGGTACGCCCATCACAACGAGTTCAATACACCGCCGATGCCTTAGCGTATGCCGAAGATAACTGGCACAATGTCGAAGAAATGTGTATTTGGGCATTTCGTTATCCCTTACCCACATTGAGCTACCCTGATAATTTCACACTTGTTAGCACTGATTTTCAACTTAGTCCTCTGTATTATGCGATTCAAGCCTATGCCTATGGGGATGAGCAGGAGGGGACATTGTGGTTAACACCGCCAAGCGAGTAAAATTTCGCCTATTTTTGTCGATAGCTTTGTTAGCGTTTGCATTTTATGTTGGTTTAATCGGTCTATGGGAATGGTCAGAAAATCGTGACCCTACACTTGAGGAAGCCTTCCCAACAGGATTAATGCGCGTTGGGATTGATGCAACCTATCCGCCATTTGCTGTTGATGATGGACAATCGATTGTCGGAATAGATATTGATTTAGCCAATGAACTAGCAACTCGGATGCAACTCGATGTCCATTTTGTAACTATGGGTTTTGATGGCTTATACGATGCGCTCATTGATGGGCAAGTTGATGTTGTGATTAGTGCCTTACTTGTGAACCCAGCCCGTACTCGTGAGGTTATTTATACACAATCTTATTTTGATAATGGCTTGCTGCTGGTGACTGATACCCGCAATCAATCGACTATCACAAATTTGCCATCACAATCACTCGCTTTGGAATATGGTAGTATTGCCCATAGTCAAGCGAATACATGGTTACAAACACTTGATCCATTTAGCATTCGTCCCTATGAATTACCACAGTACGCGCTTGATGCTGTTCGCTTAGAGGCTGCCGATAATGCTTTAGTTGATACAACGACCTATTTACTCTACCAAAGCCAAAATCCTGATTGGGTATCCTCAGCAACGAATATAACCACCGCACCCTACGCCATTGCAATCCGTTCTGACCGCTTAGAAACATGGGTTTGGGTGAATACAGTCTTGGGAAATATCAAGCAAGATGGCACACTGGATTCTATTATCAATAACTGGTTCGCAATGCAATAGAAATTTTAGAGATTACAATGACAAAAATCGGCATAGATGCACGTTTAACATATTACCGTGATGGTGGTATCAGTACCTACATCCGCTCTTTGATTACGGCGTTAGAACAACTTGATAAAGAGAATGACTATACTATTTTTCATAGCCGTAAAGATACCCAACGTTTGAGTCCAACCTTTAACTCTGAGTCATTATGGACACCTGCTCATCACAAAATTGAACGTTTGGCACTATCAGCCGAATTGGCATGGCGTGGCTTAGATGTCTTTCATAGCCCTGATTTTATTCCACCGTATTATGCAGCAAGAAAGCATGTGATTACAGTTCATGATTTAACGTTTTTGCATTATCCACAATATCTGACTGCTGATAGCCGTGCTTACTATAATCAGCAAATTGAAACAGCGTGTAACCATGCCGATCATATCCTTGCTGTCAGTCAGGCAACGAAAACAGATTTAATAAATAAGCTCAATGTATCTACAGATAAGATTACTGTACAACCACATGGCGCTGACCCACAATTTCGCCCGCTCTCATCTGATGAAACTGAGCCAGTCCGTAAAATGTTGGATTTACCATCAGACTATATTTTGCATGTTGGCACATGGGAACCTCGTAAAAATATCATTGCACTCATCAAAGCCTATCGAGAATTGCTCTCGCAAATTCCTGATTTACCACCCATTGTTCTAGTTGGGCGTAAGGGGTGGTTATTCGAGCAAACCAAATCTGATATTGATGCGCTTGATATGAACCAGCATATCTTTTGGCGTGATACGGTCAGTGATGAACAACTGCCAGCAGTTTATAATATGGCGTTAGTCAATGTCACTGTATCGCATTATGAAGGCTTTGGGATGCCAGCATTAGAGGGCATGGCGTGTGGCATTGTACCGATTGTTAGTAACCGATCATCATTACCTGAAGTCGTGGGCGATGTTGGCTTACAAGTTGACCCTGATGATACAGATACCATTGCTTCTGCCTTACAACGCGCACTATCTGATGAGCAATGGCGAGCCGTACATAGCCAAAAAGCAATCGAGCGAGCAGCACAATTTTCATGGCAACGCTCCGCAGTGATTGCACGCGACACCTATACATCTGTATCATGACATCTTATAATGTCGATTCGATTGCAATCATAATAGGAATAAAGTGTGCGAATCCTCATTGTTACGGCGAGTTTGCCATACCCATTAGCATCAGGCGGAGCAATTCGTGTTTTTGGTATCCTTAAAGGATTGCAAGCAGCAGGGCATCAATTAACCTTGTTGAGCTTTGCCGATAATGATTTTAGTGACACTCCATTGATTGACATCTGTGAAAAGATCGTTACAGTGACACCGCCAACTCGCTCAAAATTAGATCGTGTGCTGACACTCTTAACAACATCACGAGCGGATATTGAAACTCGTTTTCATAGCAATGAATTTGTCACTCAACTGATTACCTTATTACAAAAAGACTCATTTGACCTCGTTCAATTTGAAGCAATTGAATCAGCTACTTATTTGCCATTAGTACGTGAACATTTTCCACAGGTCAAAATCTGCTTTGATACATTCAATGCAGAAGCAGATTTGCAACGGGTTATCTATGAAATTGATAGCCAAGAGCCAAAGCGATTTTTACAGGCAATGTATTCATGGATGCAAAGTATTCGCATTGAACGCTATGAACGCGATCTATGCCGATTATCAGATTTAGTGATTGCGGTATCTCAAGAAGACCAAGCCATTTTGAGTCGGTATCGTGATGATGATAAAACAGTGGTCTTATCCAGTGGTATTTTCGTAGATGATTATGCAGAAACCAATGAAACGGTAAACTTACAGCATCCAGCCATCGTATTTACGGGCAAAATGGATTATCGCCCCAATGTCGATGCCATGCTATGGTTTACAGATGCTATCTTACCCCGCTTGCCTGATGCTCACTTGACCATTGTTGGTCAAAAACCGCATCCTCGGATACAGCATTTACCGCAACAATCTAATATCAGCTTAACAGGGTGGGTGGATACGATTCCGCCTTACTTATATGCTACGGATGTCTATATTGCACCCTTAAGAATGGGCGGTGGTACACGCCTTAAAATTTTAGAAGCGATGGCTTCGCGGTGTGCCATTGTGGCAACGTCGATTGCAGCAGCAGGATTGAATGATGCGGTTAAAGCAGCGATGGTTATCGCTGATGATGAAGTCGATTTTGCGAATGCTATCCAAATCTTATTAGATAATCCCACAAAGCGAGCAGAATTAGGTCAGCAAGCGCAACGGATGGTCAAACAACATTATGATTGGTCAGTGCTGATTCCTCAGCTTTTGACTGCATATGAGGAGGCACATATTGGATAGAGATGCTTTGGTACGGCGCAATAATCAACTTGCAGAAGCATTCCATCAACCGCCTGTTCAACATCAGATTCGGCGCTATATCATCAATGCTGTTGCAAAGTTTCCGTTTTGGGCATTAACCAAAGGATGGAATCGGGTATTGTTTATCAAGCCTGACCATCTTGGCGATATGTTATTAGCAATCCCTGCAATGCGTGCTTTGAAAGCTGCCAATCCTTATACAGAAATTCATGTGTTGGCTGGTTCATGGGCAGCGAGTGTATTAGCTAATGTTCCTGAAGTCGATATGGTACTGACAATTGATTTTCCGGGTTTTGTACGTGGTGAAGAGAAAAATAATTATCTTGCACCCTATACGCAACTCATAAAAGTGTCGCGCCAATTACGCCAAATTGGTTATGGACATGCAATTATTATGCGCCCTGACCATTGGTGGGGCGCGATGTTGGCTTATGTTGCGGGCATTAGCGAACGTATTGGCTATGATGTCGAAAACGTATCACAATTTTTGACACAATCGCATCCTTTCACACATGAGCATGTTATTCGTCAAAATTTGCGTTTAGTCGAGCAATGGACTGGTTATCTTGATGATGAAGATGTTCCTTACTCGCTAGATGTTTACGATAATGAACGCCAAGCTATTGATACCTATTTATCAAATTATGGCATTAATCAGAAACTTTATTTTTGTATCCATCCCGGTAGTGGCACATGGGTCAAGCGCTGGAAAAATGAATTATGGGCAAAAGTTGCTGATACACTCATTGACCAATTGGATGCTGAGGTGATTTTTACAGGTGGTGATGGCGAACGTGCAATGGTTGATGATATTCAAAATCGGATGCAACATAAAAGCTATACGACTGCGGGTGATCTGAATATTGAACAACTAGGCGCACTTTATGATAACGCGCTAGTTGTCTTAGGGGCGGATAGTGGTCCTCTGCATCTGGCTGCTGCTGTCCATACCCCAACAGTTGCTTTATTCGGTCCTGCTGACCCAATTGAATTTGCGCCTTGGGGCAACAAACAACATCATTTAGTTGTTACCTCCCCAATCGGTTGTCGTCCTTGTCGCGTGCTAGATTGGGGCGATGATGATCCGCAATATCACCCCTGCGTCAATGATATTACCATTGGGCAAGTGCTAGAAGCTGCACGAACAGTTGTCAATACCCCTTAAATGCTATCCATCCTCATGAGCAAAATGGAACAATACAGCATCAAATAGCGTACTATAAGTAATAACGACACTATCAGGATAAGGGGTATCATATGGCAAATTTACCAGTGCGCGAGATGGTTTTATATAAGCATGGTATCGGCTTTTTTGTACGGCAAGGCACAATTGATGGCGAACAAATTGCACTGACATTCCGCGAAGATGAAATTAATGATGTGCTGAAAAGTCTCGCCGTATTTGACCAATCAGGCGGACAAGTCCTTGGCATTCATTACCAAACACCGATGGATAAACATGCACGATTAGCCAGTAGCTCCATCAAACTGTCACAGAAAAATACGTTGCGTGATCTTTTACGTGATTTACGTGGGCGTGATTGTGAACTCATCTTTGAAGTTACCGCAGGCACACAAGAAACAATTACAGGGCGTATCATCGGTATTGATGAAGTTCAAACTGAGGAAGAATTTTCAGCAACAGTTTCCATATTAACTGAAAATGGTATATCAGTTTTCCCATTTGATAGCTTACGCGGCATCAAAATCACGGACGAACAATCGACCCATGATTTATCCTACTTTCTGGATACGTCCATGTCGGAAGATAATCGGCGTGTGGTCAATGTGCGTCTGACAGCAGGAGAACATGATTTAGCGGTCTATTATGTTGCGCCATCCCCAACATGGCGTGTGAGTTATCGCCTAATTGCTGACCGTACCGAGGATAGCGCGACAGGTAAAGCCTATTTACAAGGCTGGGGTTTATTTGATAATCGCCTCGAAGAAGACCTCGAAAATGTCAATGTAACCCTCGTTGCAGGACAACCGATTTCTTTCATTTATGATCTCTACACCTCAAAAATTCCTGATCGTCCCTTTGTGGAAGATGAAAGCCGTATCGCGCCGGGTCCGATTGAATATGCTGGTGGTGCTGTCATGGATTATATGATGCAAGATCAAGCAGAAATGGCTACATTTGCACAAGCTGCACCTGCACCCATGATGCGCCGTTCAAAAATCCTTAGAGTATCCTTTGATGATGCTCAATCATCAGCACAAATTCAATCTGAAACAAAAGATTCAGGTGAAACCTTCCAATATATCGTGACAACACCTGTTACTGTTAAACGAGGTGAATCTGCGCTTGTGCCGATTATTGGCTATGAAATGTCTTATGATCGTGAATTATTGTATAACGGGGCAAAATTCCCAGATCACCCTGTGGCTGCCTTACGTTTTGATAACAGTAGCGGATTGACACTCGAACGTGGACCTGTGACGGTTGTCGAAGATGGTGATTACAAAGGTGAAGCAGTGATTCCATTTACCAAAGATAATAATCAAGTCTATGTGCCTTTTGCTGTTGAACTAGGTATCAAAGTAACTGAACGCCCACAAAGAAAAACCATTACAGCAGGCTTGAATATCCAAAACAAAGCGATTTTTGAACAAGTCTATGATGTATCCAGCCTGACCTATATCATTGAAAATAATACGACCTCTGAGCAAGTCGTGACCATCGAAGCACCCATTAACCATCGTTATGAGTTATATGATACGCGCCAAGCTGATATTGAAACGGCAAATGAGCGTCGTTGGCACATTACTGTTGAAGCGCATAGTAAAACTGAATTTACACGTACCGAACGTCACTTACAATCGAACCGTGTCGATATTCGCAATTTGCATTATAAAAATTTACAAAATTACCTCAAGCAAAATTGGATTGATGATGCCACTTTCACCCAGTTAAAAGATATTCTCGATCATGTCCAATCCATAGCAGATAATCAACAACGCATTGCGAATTTTACCAACGAGCGCCAATCCATCTATACGCAGCAAGAACAAATCCGTGCGAATTTAGGCGCATTACAATCGACAGGGCAGGAAGCTACACTCCGTAATCGCTTGCTGAAACAACTCGAAAATACGCAAGATCGCCTTGATTTAATTGAACGCGAGATTAAGCAAGCCAATGAAGCGATTGCAAATAGTGAAAAAGCAATCGAAACAATGATTAACAATTTAGAATAATGGGTGTATTTAACATGGATGAGAACGCGCCTCGGCGTTATAATGAGGCGTGTTTTCGTTTAATGGCACAATCAGGGTAAGATATTCTAGCAAATAAGCTGTAGCTTGCTACTGATTGTGAGAAATAGTACAATCAAACCTATATTTTGAACCAAGGAGTATAACTGTGAATCGTGGTGTATTAATACTTGGATTTTTACTAGCAATCACCATCGCAGGTGGTGTTTTAACAGCAGGTGTTGCATTCGATATTCCGATTATTCAACAAACAACTGATCCTGCCGCGTCGCCCTTTATGGCAACCAATGGTCAAGCATT
Source organism: Phototrophicaceae bacterium (assembly GCA_049680565.1). GTDB lineage: Bacteria > Chloroflexota > Anaerolineae > Aggregatilineales > Phototrophicaceae > JAUZRW01. The sequence continues at coordinate 30,759 of JBAUIA010000293.1, read as the reverse complement.
ATCATTTCTTGCTTTAGTTGGATTTGTCATTTTTAATGTGATCGGTGCAGGTTTAACATTAGCGTTTATTTTTTGGTTACTTAATAAACAAGTTACCATCGCTAAAGATATGCCAACACTGGAAGAACGTCGTGAACAAGAAAATCAAGACGCATTGCCAGATGGTAAACCAAAATTAGCTTAACAGGCTCGATATAAGCAATTCATACGAATCCAGCAGGTCAATCAATGATGGTAGGTTGTAACGTTTTATGATTAATACCAAACCGCAAAATAATCTAACAATGGGTGAAACAGCGAAAGCATATCTCGAACTCACAAAGTGGCGGATTATGCTGTTGCTTGTTTTTACCACCGTTACTGCCATGATCGTTGCAGCTAGAGGCATACCATCGCTTGATATTTTCCTTGCGACATTGATTGCAGGTAGTTGTGCAGCAGGTGGCTCAAGCGCGATTAATCAATATCTGGATCGTGATATGGACGGCAAGATGAATCGTACTGCACGCCGTCCGATTCCATCAGGGCGTGTTGAACCGATTAATGCACTGCTTTTTGGCTTAGCCTTAATTGCTTGGTCAGTATTGGTATTAGGTGTTTTTGTGAATTGGCTAACGGCAATTCTAGCACTGATTGGTAGCATTTATTATATTGTCGTATATACGATGATTCTTAAACGCAATACGGTTATCAATATTGTTATCGGTGGTGGTGCAGGTGCAATGCCTGTTTTAGTTGGATGGGCAGCCGTAACAGGTACACTATCCATTGAAGCATGGTTACTCTTTGCGATTATTTTTTACTGGACACCACCGCATAGTTGGGCATTGGCAATCTTGGTCAATAAAGATTACGCAGCAGCAGGTGTCCCAATGATGCCCGTTGCGCGTGGAGAAGCCACAACACGCCTTCAAATTGTATTGTACTCAGTACAGTTGGTAGTAATTACACTTATTCCTGTAATTGGCTTATTCATTGGTGTCGAGATGCTTGGATGGTTCTACATTTTCTCCGCAGGACTACTTGGTCTTTATCTAGTTTATCTGACATTGGTTTTATTGCGCGAACCCAGTAAACAAATGGCACGAACAGTCTATAAATATTCATCTGCGTATCTTGCATTTTTGTTTTTAGCGATGATTATTGACCGCATCGTCTATCTGTTCATATAGATAAGTCAGCAACACATGATAGAATACAAAGCACATCGCAGGTTGATGTGCTTTTTTGATACGTAGAAACGAGATAAATAATGTACGATAAGGTTAAAAAACGTGAAATGGGAAGGTCGTTACGTGGTTTCTTGATTTTGCTAATTATCATTGCAATTCTAGTTATCATTTTCTTGAGCTTTACACTAGCTCAAATATCACAGACACCAAGTCTTCTTGATGCTGAAAGAACACAATTGACTTGGTTAATTATTTCGACGATTTCTTTACAGACATTTGTGATTATCTTTTCTATTGGTATGTGGCTTTGGCGTGCTTGGGGCTATTATGGATTGGTTTTGCTATTTTTGTTAATAATTGTACAAGGCATATTCCTAGGTGAAGGACAGCAAGTTATCACAAATATTGTCTGGCTTAGCGTATTGTATTTTCTCGCTAGAAAGAAAATGCATCTATTGGATTGGAAACTATAGGTAAAAATTATGTATTTTGATGCAATGAGCATCTCGGCACTGGTTGATGAATTCATGGATGAATTGGTCGGTGGACGAGTGCAAGATGCAATTGATGTTGACCATACAGGCTATGGTCTTGAAATTTATGCCAATCGACAACGGCATTACCTCTATATGAGTGCTGACCAGCAAGTGCCACGTATTCATCGGGTCGGTGATAAATTGCGACGTGGCTTATACAAACCAAAACAACTTGGCTTGCTCTTTCGACGTTTTATTGAAGGGTCAGTCTTATCTCATGTGAGTCAGCCTGAATGGGAACGGGTTCTCTTCTTGGATTTTGAGCATCCCGAACATGGCGAGACTCGTATTATTGTTGAACCGATGCCACGACGAGCGAATATTCTATTGGTGCGTAATGGCATCATTATGGATTGTGTGAATCGTGTAGGCGCAGATGATAATCGCTATCGCCAGAGCTTGCCTAATTATGAATATCAGATGCCACCTCCGATGACTGATCGCATTAATCCGTATGAACTGACCTTAGAGGATGTACACACATTACTAGCAAGTAGCGAAAAACCTGAAAAAGATAAATTAGCACGCTTATTTCCGAGTAAGTTTTTTGGCTTTAGTCCGCTCATGGGGCGCGAAATTGCCTATCAGCTTGCACAAGATGTCAATGTCACGGTTGCTGATGTTCATCCTGATGAATTATTTTTCACCTTACAAGCCTTCGTTGAACCGCTACAAAAGCGGGATTGGAAAACAGGAATTGCTGTTGATGAGGATGGTATCATTGATGCGTATAGCGTATATCCGATAACGCATCTCGATAACTGGCAACCGACTGCCACAATTTCTGAGGCGATGACCGATTATTATGGTGCTGCAACAGGTGATGAAGCCTACGAACAAGGTAAAAAACCCGTGCGTACAGCCGTTGAAGAAGCAAAAACCCGTTTTGGAAAACGGCTTGAAGGCTTGGAATTTAGCCTCAAAGATCAGAGTGAACTTGAACACTTACAACATAGTGGAGAACTGATTCTCGCTTATCAATATGCCATTGAAGAAGGTCAGCTTGAACTGGTCGCGCAATATCATCCTGATGAGCCTGATTTAGTCATCAAACTTGATCCAACAATGACACCGCTTGAAAATGCACAAAAATATTTCGATAAGTATAACCGTGCCAAACGCGCTCATAATAATGTGCCAGATTTAATTGCCGAAGCCAAGCATAAATTGGATTACATCTTGCAACTTGAAGCTGATCTTGATATGGCAAGTAACTGGACAGAAATTGATGATGTGATTCAATCAATACAAAGTGAAGGTTTTTCGGTTGGGCGTAAAAAGGTGAAGCGGATGGGCGGTAGTGGACGCTCTGCCCCCTTAAAATTCACAAAAGATGGTTATATCATTTGGGTTGGGCGTAATAGCCGTCAAAATGATGAAGTGACATTTCGTAAAGGCAAAGGGGACGATTTCTGGTTGCATGCCCGTGATGTTCCGGGGGCGCATGTAGTCATCCGTAATGATGGACGACATATTCCTGATAGCTTAGTCGAATCTGCTGCTGCGATTGCTGCTTACTATAGCCCTAAACGCGATGAAAAAAGAGCCGATGTAATCGTTACCCGTTGTAAATACGTTAAACCCATTAAAAATGGCGGTTTGGGGATGGTCATCTTCCGCAATGAGCGCACACTCACTGTAACCCCCCATGATGAGAGCATCTTAGAGGCATAAAAAGAGGGCTGTGATGCCCTCTAAATTTATCGTGGTGCTTCGCCCGAATCATAATCATCACGCTGATCTTGATCTTCCTGAAATTCATCAGCAAGTCCATCGGTTGGCTCACGATTGTAATCAGGCGATGATGTGCTTGCCTGTAAAAGTGTAAATGTGAAAGTACTGCCTTCATCTTCGATGCTTTCAACGGAAATCTCACCACCATGTTTAGTGATAATACTTTGCACCATCGCTAAACCAATGCCTGTACCATTGATGGATTGATGTGCGCGTTTTTCCACACGATAGAAGCGCTCGAAAACATGGTCAATTGCATCTGCAGGAATCCCTAAACCCGTATCGCGGATCGATATTTCAATGAACTCGCCAGCATCTTTGCTACTGATGAAAACTTTACCACCTACTTTGTTATATTTAATGGCATTGCTCATCAGATTGAGCATCACACTATTAAGAAAATAATCATCTGCTTGCACAAATTGTGCTGCTGGTTGAATATCAATATTGAAAGTGATTTGGCGCTCTTGAGCCGTGCTTTCAAGGGATGCCATGACTTCATCTGTGATTTCTAGCAGATCACAAACCACCAATTTGAGCGGCGCATCATTGGCTTCCATCCGTGCATATTCAAGTAAGGTATTGATAATGTTATTCATACGATCCATATTTGTTTGTGCGCGATGAGCAAAATGTTTTTGCTCTTTCGTTAATTCCCCTGATACAGTTAGCAAATCTATAAAACTTTTTGCAGAACTCAGAGGCGCTTTAAGATCGTGTATAAAATTGTGTAAGAGTTCAAGATCATCGTGTGCCATAATTAGTTTTCTCGCAATAAAGCAGGCAAATCATTAAGAGCATAAGCAAGGCGTGTCCCATGCCATGTTAACCACGACCCATCAAATAAATGAATCCGATTGTTCTTCGCAGCAGGGACATCTAAATCTGCAAAAATGGCAATGTGTTCGCTTGTAAACGAGAAAGGCTCACTCGGCAACAAAATAATATCAGGTTGCTTGGCAATCACTTCATCAAGCGTAATGCGCGGATAACGTGTATCTCGTTCAGTTGCCAAATTTGGGTCTGCTGCTTGTGTGCCGAGATCAGCAGCAAGTGGAAATTGGCGTTGTCGCTCTGCAAAAATATTTTTTCCGCCACAGACAAACAATAAATCGTGTAAATAAGTCTCCTGATTGGCTGTCATCAATGGGTCATACCATATCGGAACAAATACACTGGGCAGATTTCTATCACCATCATTCAACATACCTGTTAAACGATCATAAACTTGCTCAATTAAACGAACACGCGCAACCATCGAAGTCTCATCAAATAAGTACATGATATTCCACAATAGGGTAAACACATCTGCCACTTTGATCGGCATGGATACCCACACAGGAATACCTGCTGCGCGAAGAGCGTCTACGTCCGCTTTGCGATTTTCTTCCGCATTGGCAAAAACAAGCTCAGGGCGTAATGCGATAATGCGCTCAATATCAGGGTTTTTTGTGCCACCGATTGTTGGTACAGCATCGACTGCACCAACTGGATAAACACAATAATCGGTGCGTCCAACCAAACGATCTCCTAAGTTCAGATCAAATAATGATTCTGTGATACTCGGCACTAAAGATACAACCGTTTTCGGCGCATCTTCAATCGGTGAGATTAATGAATGGACACGTTGTATATCTGACATGATTTATAAATTCACAACTTGATGACGTTCAGGACCCACACTAACAACTTTAATAGGCACACCACATAATTCTTCTACCCGTTTTATATAATCAACGGCTGCTTTTGGCAAATCTTCTAATGTTTGAGCAGCACTAATATCTTCTTGCCAACCTGCCATTGTTTCATAGATAGGGACAGCGCGTGCAAGCTCTTTAATCGTACTGGGTGGCACATCATAACGCACACCATCTACCTCGTAGGCAACAGCGACTTTGAGTTCATCAAACCCACTCAAAATATCCATTTTTGTGAGCATTAATTCGGTCAAACCATTAACCATGGCACTATACCGTAAAAGCACCGTATCTAACCATCCGCAGCGACGTGGACGACCTGTTGTTGTGCCAAATTCATCCCAATAATTATCCCCTGTACCACGCAAACGCTGTGCAACAGCACCTTCTTCTTCTGTCGGCATTGGACCACCCCCAACCCGTGTACTGAATGCTTTTGCGACACCAACAACACGATCAACATGGGTTGGACCAATCCCTAAGCCTGTCATAACACCCCCTGCAGTTGGCGATGAACTCGTCACAAAAGGATAACTACCATGATCGACATCTAATAACGTACCTTGTGCGCCTTCACATACGATACGATCCCCTGCTTTTAAGCGCTCATGTAAGTATACAGTTGTTTCTTTGATATAAGGCTGTAATTCGTTTGCTGCATCAATATAGGCTTGAATGCTGTCTTTTACATCGACAGGCTGGAAGCCACTACTAGCAACCTCATTATTATAGCGATTGAGTGCGATTTCCATTGATTCTGCAAAGTCTTCTACATCAAGCATCAGACCCATTCGTAAGCCACGTCGTCCAATTTTATCGAGATATGCAGGACCAATCCCACGCAATGTTGTACCAATTTTATCTTCACCGCGTTCAGCTTCTTTGCCACGATCTGCTTCAATGTGAGCAGGCGTGATGATATGGGCGCGTGAGCTAATAACGAGATTCTCTGGTGAAATAGAAATACCTTGTTCACGAAGGCGATTCATCTCTCTGAGGAGACTAATAGGATTAATAACCATACCATTACCCATAATTGCGACAACACCATCATGCAAAATACCTGATGGTATCAGGTGCATCTTGAAGACTTCACCTTTTACGGCAACAGTATGTCCAGCATTATCGCCACCCGCATAGCGTGCGACCATTTCTGAATCAGCAGAAAAATAATCGACAAAACGTCCTTTTCCTTCATCACCCCATTGTGCGCCGATAACTATGGTAACAGGCATTCTTTTGTATCTCCAAATGAAATATTAATAGACAAAATTCAAGGCGCATCGCAGCGCCTTGTGTGTTCTGTTTTTACCTATGGAGTTTACCACAGGGTGCATGAAAACACACACTTAATTGTTAAATTAAGGTGAGTAATGCAAGGGGCAAGTTGCTTTCAACACTTATCCTTGTGTATATTTTCGCCCTAGCGAAACGGTCACGCGCTTTTCTTCACCCCAAACTTCGACAGCGCCATTAGGACCTAATGCCAATGCAGACCCTGCTTCAATATTGATAGCAACAGCATCCGCAATTTCATTCAATACCGTTCGTACTGCGCGTGAATCATCGACACCACTTGATTGCGGTTCAATAAAGGCATTTTGTACCCAATCGAATCCATCTTTAATATCGCCTTGATCGTTTAAAATCCATTTACCAAATAGATTGACTCCCAAGCCTTCAATCAAGACAACCGCCCCGCGTTCGTAAGCGAGCTTGATCCCTTCTAGTGCTGTACCTTGTAGCAATTTATACATGCTATCAATACTGCTGCCGACTTCGACCACAATCAAACTGGCAGTTTCCATTTCTTCCAGCATTGCTTCACGTTCGTCATATTCAGGATCAATGAAATAACCTGAGCGTGCGCCGAGGTCTTCCATATCGTCTAATAAAGCATCGCCTGCATCATCTGCTGATGAGATATAAGCTGTAACACCATAGGCTTGTGCGCGTGATAAGGCTTGTGCGCGAATTGGACTGCCTGCTGTATGACCGCCTGATAGCACCAGCCATCCTCGACCTGATACATATTGAAGTGTATTCTCTGACATTAATCCTCCAGAATATATTCTGCAATGGCTGCTGATAGGACTGCAACGCCTATTGGCAACACATCTTCATCAAAATCAAACCGCGGATGATGATGTCCATAATTGAGACCTTTTTCATCATTACCACTTCCCAAAAAGAAAAACATCCCCGGAATATCTTCCATAAAAGTACCAACATCTTCCGAGGCTGTGGTTCGTTCGTAATAAAAATTAGATTCTAATCCAAGTGCTTTCCACGCATCACGCACACGATTGACGACTGCTTCATCATTGCTGACAGGTAAGGCTTGATGAGCCAGCTTAATATCGACAGTACATCCCATGGCAGCAGCCGTATGTTCTGCGATTTCAGTCAGACGCTTCGTAACTAGTTGTCGCATTTCTTCACTGAAGATACGATATGTTCCTTCTAGCCTTGCAGTTTCTGGGATGATATTTGATGCAGTTCCAGCCGATAGAACACCAACAGACAATACAACTGATTCCAAAGGACTGGCATTACGAGAAACAATCGTCTGCAAAGCTAATGTCATCTGTGCTGCACAGATAATTGGATCAATTGTTTCATGTGGCATTGCTCCATGTCCACCACTGCCCTTGATCTCGATGATAAACTTAGAAATACCAGCCATCACAGACCCTGTTTGAACATTCAACGCGCCAACAGGTTCTGTATTCCATAAATGCAAGCCTAAGGATACATCTGGGTGAGGTGTATTCAACGCACCATCTGCCACCATAGCTTTCGCACCCTCGCCAATTTCCTCCGCAGGTTGAAATACAAACTTAATACGTCCTGCAATTTTATCTCGATGTTGAGCGAATAATTTGGCAACGCCTAATCCAATCGCTGTATGACCATCATGACCACACGCGTGCATTTTACCAGCACTCTGTGATACATAATCTGTTTGATTAGCTTCTATAATTGGAAGGGCATCCATATCGGCTCTAACCAAGACTGTTGGTCCGTCTTTATCACCATCAAGGATAGCTACTACGCCTGTTTTGCCGATACCTGTTTGGACTTCTAAGCCTAAATTATTTAATTCTGTGGCGACAATACCTGCTGTCCGAACTTCTTCAAATGCAATTTCTGGGTGCATATGGAAATCACGTCGGCGTGCGACTAATTCCTCACGCATGGCATTTGCTTCTGCAAAAAAATCAATGCTCATCTACCATCCCCTCATGTTTATGATCTCATAAATTACGATAGACATTAGCCACCTAATTGTATCACGCGAAACCGCTCAATATTTCGTGGATATTCAGGCGGTGCATCAGGATCAAGTGACCGTTCAAATATCCGCTCATACAATTTATCAGGGTCTTTAATTTGGCTTTTATGCTCAATTAATGCTTTAACTTGTGTGTCGGTATACCCTGTGACATCAACGGTCATTGTGGGTTGTTCTGCCCCTGCAATATAGACCGTTAAACACTTGTGAGGCTCTAAGCCTTCGTCACGTTCTAATTCGATAAAATTTAGCCGATCACGCGCAGTCGGAAAAACAGATTCTAAAGTCGCTGCGCCAATTGCACGATGGTCAGGATGATTAATACCCCGTGTTTCATACCAAAATCGTGTTGGGTCTAATGTGACAATTACATCAGGTTTTTTGAGCCGAATCATACGCGTGATATCGCGCCGTAATGCCAAATTAGGAAATAATTCACCATCGATATAGCGTAAAAATACAAGCTCATTAACACCAAGTGCATCGGCTGCTTTTTGGCTTTCTTCTTCGCGGATAGCTGCTAACCGTTCAGAAGTCATATCCAATTCAGAACTACCTTTATCACCGCTTGTTGCGATAACAAAGGTAATATCTGCGCCATCGGCTGCCCATTTTGCAAATGTACCTCCTGCAAAAAATTCTGCATCGTCAGGATGTGCGAAAACACCCATAACGCGACGTGTTGTTGCTGTCTGCTCTGTCACGAATGAAGCCCTTTCTGAGATAACATAAAACACAGGCAAGCAGCATGTGCTTACCTGTGAAATTGTCATGCTACTCAATTAATGAATGATTTATCTATTGATCTGCGCGACGTTCGCCGGGCTTTTTGCCACAATCACAAGCACCATCACCATGCTTATCACAGGGTGCTTTTGCCTTTGCTTCCAGCGCACGCAACTCTTCTAAAGGTATGATGTCCTCACGTTCCACCATCTTACGTCCATGATCTTCATGCCATACAGTGACTGCATCACGCAAGGGATGAACATCTATGACCTTGGCTTCACCAAAGGGCGTTCCAATTTTTTTATTACGACGCGGCAGCTTTTTGCGTGCTTTGACATATTGTTCATATTCATAAACGAGGCAACACCGCAAGCGTCCACACATGCCTGTAATTTCAGATGGATTGAGCGAAATACCTTGTGCTTTTGCCATCTTAATGGAAATAGGGCTGAAATCGGTCAAGAAGCTCGAACAGCAGCGTTCAGCACCACATGCGCCATAACCACCTAATAATTTTGCAACATCGCGTGGACCAATTTGGCGCATATCTACTTTAGCCGTAAAAATCTTTTGTAATTCTTTACCCAAGCGCGAAGTATCTTCTTTTTCTTCGGCGCTGTAAAGGAATGTCAGCGATGAACCATCATAATTATATTTTGCAGCGAGCAATTTAATATCACGAAATTCACCCATTGCATCTACTTTTTCAGTACATTGTGCTAAGGCTTCTGCTTCTTTTGATTCCCATTCTTGTCGAAGAACGAGGTCGCGTGGTGATGCTGCACGTAATATTTCGCGGTAGTCTTGATCTGGTTCACTATTGGTAAACCCCATAATTTGACCCATTTGACGACCACGTACTGTTTCAACGATCACATATTCACCCGCTTTAATATCGGGTGCTGTCTCATAGGTAAAGTGATATAATTTGCCGACTTTAGTGAATCGAACACCGACAATATCACCTTGTTTCTGTTGTACCTGTTCCGCAGGCATATCCGCCATAAAATTACCTCACTTGTCTAGCTACTAAGAGCTAGGGAAATTTACAAACAATTTTTATCATGTTTATTTTGTTTATAAAACTGTAATTGAAAACTACATCAAAAGCAATAGCATTGCAATATTGGCTATTTTGCTTTAGAAAAGCATTTGTAAGCAGCAATTTTTGACATAAAATGACCTCAAGTAAGTGCAGAGTCTGCTATAATGCGCGGATAGATTCATGCGCTAACCATCGCTTAGGGGATTTCGATGACTACACTGGTAATGAAATTTGGCGGTTCTGCTGTTGGTACCGTTGCTGCACTCACACAAGTATTAAGTATCGTCCTGCATGAAGTCAAACATTGGGATCGACTATTTATTGTTGCATCGGCACTAGATGGTGTTACAGATATGTTGCTCGAAGCTGCCCATCTGGCACAAGTTGCTAATCAAAGAGGGTATCGGCGTATTGCTGCAACCTTAAGAACACGTCATCTTGCTTTAGCCGATCAATTGCCGTTAGCTGCACAAGAGCGTAATGCCCTTCATGCAGATATTGATCGACTTCTATTTGAGATGTTAGATGAATGTCAAAATGTTGCTAATACACCGAGTGAATCACTATCACCTGAAATAAGTGATCGTATCATCGGTGTTGGAGAAAAATTGGCAGCACGCATCATTGCTGCTTTGTTGCGTAACAACGATTTGCGTGGCGTTGCTTTCGATGGTACAGATGTGATTGTCACAAATAATATTTTTGGTAACGCTACCCCCTTATTTGAGCCAACTCGCGAACGTATCGAAAACAATGTCTTACCCATGCTCGAACGCGATATTGTACCTGTTCTAACAGGGTTCATAGGCGCAACAATAGAGGGTAAACCGACCACGATGGGGCGGGGTGGCAGCGATTATACCGCATCTGTCTTAGCGGTTTGTGTCAATGCCGATCAAGTTTGGGTATGGTCAGATGTGGATGGCATGATGACAACCGACCCACGCGAGATTGCTTCTGCTGTTGCAATTGACGAAATGACGTATAACGAGGTCGCGGAATTGGCTTATTTTGGCGCGCGCATTCTCCATGCTCGCATGGTCAAACCGTTGCAAGAATATCAAATTCCATTATTTATCAAAAATGTATTCAGCCCACAACGTACAGGCACACGTATTCAAGTTGCTAGCAAAACAAAAAGTAATCGGATTATGGCGGTTACGACAATTCCGGGAATTATATTGACGGCTAACCGAAGTGGCTCAATTGCTAAATTGGTTCAATTGATTGATACCGTCTTACTAGAAACAATCGGTGATGATGCCGATGTGATGATTAGCTCGCAATCAGCAACACGCACATTTATCTGTTTTATTGTACCGATTCATGCAGGTGGGATCGAATCCGTTGCAACCATTCGTCAGAATTTGGAACTAAGCATTGAAGCACTTCACGATACTGTGCGCTGGCAACTCGATGATGTCACAATTGTCACCGCGATTGGCGAAAGTTTGAGTAACCATATTGGGCTACAAACGAGCATTTTACAACAATTAGATGATGTTAAGGTTTTAGGATTCACACAAGGCGCATCACAATGTAGTTTGTCTGTGATTATTAATCCTGATGACGCGCCCTTAGTTGTAGAGAAAATTCATGCCTTAATAATTCAATAACGGGTTAAATAGCGATCTAACTCCCATTGCGTGACTTGCTGATTGTAAGTGTCGATTTCTTGTTGTTTGGCAGCAATATAACGATCACTAATATAAGGTCCTAAGGCACTCATGACAATTTGATTATCTGCCATGACTTCAATCGCTTCTTCCAGAGAACTAGGTAAGGTTTCTACCTTACGCAAACGCCCACGACTGCGCGTGATGAGGGTTTCTTCTAGCGGATCAGGGAGTTCCATACGTTGACGAATACCGTCTAATCCTGCCATGAGCATCACAGCTTGTGCTAAATATGGATTTGCACTGGGGTCAGGACAGCGTAATTCAAGGCGTGTATGGGATTCGCGCCCCGGTGCAGTGCTTGGCACACGAATCAATGCCCCACGATTGATATGCGCCCACGTCACATAAATTGGCGCTTCAAAACTAGTGCCTAAACGTTTATAGCTATTCACAAGGGGCGCTACAATGCTTGACATAGCGCGTGCATGGGCTAATTGACCTGCTAAAAAGTGTCGTGCAATGTCGGATAGATGATATTCATGGCTAGTATCCACAAAAACATTTTCATCTGTACCGTGATCGTGCAGACTCTGGTGGGTGTGCATCCCTGAACCCGGTTGCGTTGCGATTGGACGGGGCATAAACGTACAATGTAAACCATGTTCTTGTGCAATCGTTTTCAGCACAACCCGTGTTGTTAATAATTGATCCGCAGAAACTAAGGCGTTACTATACTGAAAGTCAATTTCATGCTGTCCCTTACCTGTTTCTGAATGGGCTGTATCCACCTGAATCCCCATGCTCAATAAGGCATTGACCATCTTACGACGCACAATTTGTACTTTTTCATCCGCATGATCGAAGTAACCCGCACTATCTTGTGGGGCATCTAACACAGGTTTGCCATAGGCATCGGTATAAAATAAGAAAAATTCAAGCTCGATACCCGTCTTAAACTCAAAATTCATCTCTTTTGCTGCTTGCAAGGCTCTCAGCAAGGTATGACGTGGATCACCGATGAATGGTTCACCTTGTGGGGTATGAACACCACAAATGAGCCGTGCGGTTCGCTCGTCATCGTTATTATGCCAAGGTAAAACAGTGAAGGTGTCTAAATCAGGGATGAGCACCATATCACTTTCGGCAACACGAGCAAAACTTTCGATAGCCGAACCATCGAAATGCACGCCTGTATCAATCACATTGCTCAATTTGTGAGCAGGAACAATCACACTTTTTACCGAGCCTGTTATATCAGTAAACCACAAGGCAATAAATTTTATTTTTTGTTCATCCACTAATGCCAAAACATCATCTTTTGTTTTTGTAATATAATTTCGCTTATCATTTAATTGCATATTTTTTCCTTTTTAATAAACTGCTGTACTTTTTATTGTACAGACTTTTGGAAGTTTATTATTTTTTGTGCGTTTAAGGATTAACTTGAATAGCTTATTTTAAAATTGATGAAGACATAATATCACAGAGTTAGTTCACAAAGTTTGTGAATATTCATTAGTGAGTTGAAACAATTAATTGTCTTTTAGCAATCCTAAGTGACCGAGTAGGGCATCCGCACCTAATAGATAACTACGCCAGCCGAATCCGCTAATTTGACCCACACAAACAGGCGCAAGATACGATTGATGGCGAAATGCTTCCCGTGCATGAATATTTGACATATGCACTTCCACGACAGGCAAAGCAACCGCACTAATGGCATCGCGTAATGCTATGGACGTATGCGTATAAGCTCCCGGATTGAAAATTATGCCGTCTGCCCAATTGCGTGCTACATGAATAATATCAATTAACGCGCCTTCATGGTTGGATTGCTCCGAACGCATCTCCACACTATAGGGCGCAACACGTTCCCGAACTTTTTCCGCAATATCATCAAGCGTCATTGTCCCATAAACATCAGGCTCGCGTGTCCCGAGTAAATTTAAATTAGGTCCATTGAGTAATAGGATTTGAGTCATAATAATTAGTCTTTAGTTTTGAGTTTTGAGTTTTGAGTTGTTGGTTATTATATATCTATTCAATTTTAATGACGCTCCATTAGAGATGATAATCATCATCGTTGTAAACTCTCCAACACGGAAATCACAGTATCACGCTCAATACCTTCGACAATCGTTGGCTTATTCATGCCTTCTAATAACACGAAGCGCGATACACCATTTTTCCATTTTTTATCAGTTATCATGGCATCCCAAATAGCAGATGGATCAAGATCATTGATATAGCGCGGTAGCTCGGCTTCTGCGAGTATCCGACGCACATGCTTGATAAAGTTATCATCAATCATGCCGAGTTTGTGTGATAAAGTTGCTGCTGCCATCAGACCAAATCCAACAGCATCGCCGTGCATCCATTCATATTCCGTGACTTGCTCTATAGCATGAGCAAACGTGTGTCCTAAATTGAGATAAGCGCGCACACTATGCTCATAAGGGTCTTCTTCAACCACAGTCACTTTCACTTGGACGGCACGCGCTACAAGGTCTTCGGCATATTTTTTCTGATGCAATTTTTCATCCAATAAGCCCTCATCTGCAATCAAACCATGTTTGATAATTTCGCCCATGCCACAGCGCCATTGTTCTTTCGGGAGCGTATCCAGCACATCAGGGTCAATGAGTACAACATCAGGTTGCTTGAACGCACCCACTAAATTTTTACCTTCTGGTAAATCGACACCAACTTTGCCACCAACACTGCTATCGACCATTGCTAAAAGGGATGTCGGCGCTTGAACTAGGCGTACCCCTCTCATGAAACTTGCAGCAGCAAACCCCACAGCATCACCTACTACACCACCACCCAACGCCAATATAGTTGTATGCCGATCAGCCCCTTGCTTCAAAAATTGACTATAGAAGCGTTGTACTGTTGCCAATGTCTTATAGACTTCGCCATCTTCCATATAGGTAATCGCTGCATTCGGTAAACGTGTTACCAATTGTTGTCCATAGAGTGGGGCGAGGGTGGTATTCGTCCCTACGATGACACGTCCGTCTAAATTGAAAGTTGCTGCATCGTCACCTAAGCGACTTAACAACCCCCGTTCAATAATGATTTCATATGGTTTTTGATTGGCTATGTTGACAGGGATTCGTTTTGCCACAGTAAAATAATCTCCTTAGCGATTTGATTGGGTGTTAGGTCGCTAGTATCAATTTGATAGGGAATCGCATCATAAATTGCTTGACGTGCTGCTAATTTCGCTCGCCATGCGCTAGCTAGTGGACGTGATGACGACTCAGATAAGCGCGATTCAATCGCTTCGTGTGACGCAGTCAAGCAGACAACAAATGAAGTCTGTAAGAAAGCATTGCGATTTGCCTCATCTATAATCGCACCACCACCTGTAGCGATGACTAGATTGTTCCTCATACACACTTCATGACAGATACCGCTTTCAACTGCACGAAAGAACACTTCGCCGTAATCCGCAAAAATCTGCGAAATAGACATTTCTGTGCGTTGTTCGATTAGAGTATCAATATCAATGACAGTACGATGTAATTGATTGGCAATACTCGCCCCAACAGTTGATTTACCAGTTGCCATAAATCCTGTCAGGACGATATTTTGCTTATTTAATGAAGTGACCATCTCGCTCTTTATCAATTTCTATCATATTGGACTTTGTTTTACTCATAGCCGAAGCGCCACTCGACGTTATCCATTGGTAAATCAGCAAATGTATTACCACGCAATGAAGCAAAGCGCGGATGCATTTCTGAAAGGCTATCACCACCGAGTTTTTCTAACAAGGCATTTGTAAGGACAATTGCCATCATCGCTTCACCCACTGGGACAGCACGCGGAACAGCACAAAAATCACTGCGTTCATAAACCGTTCGCTCTGCTTCACCCGTTACAAGATTGATGGTATCTGCACCTCGTAACATCGTTGAAATCGGCTTCATTGCCACACGCACAACAATCGGGTCGCCTGTTGTGATACCCCCTTCAAGCCCACCAGCGCGATTGGTTCTACGTCGGATACCGCCATTGCCATCAGGTTCAATCTCATCATGAACTTGACTTCCCGGTTTGCCTGCAAGATCAAAGGCGTGTCCAATTTCCGCTCCCTTCATCGCCTGAATGCCCGTCATGATACCGACTAATTGTGCATCTAAGCGACGATCATAATGGACATGCGACCCTAATCCGGGTGGTACATTGAGCGCAATAATTTCAAAAACACCCCCCAGCGTATCTTTATTAACTTTGACGGTATGAATCGCTTCGTGCATGGCTTCTGCTGCTTGTGGGTCAGGGGAGCGCACATCATTGGATTCTGCAATTGCATACAGATCATGATAATCGGCATTCTCTGGAATATTGGCTTTGACATCACCAATTTGCGTGACATAACCTAAAATCTCAATGCCAAACTGCGCCAAAAAGGTCTTGCAAACACCTCCGACAGCAACACGCATGGCAGTTTCACGCGCACTCGCACGTTCTAGCGAGAGTCGTAATTCTCGGTAGCCATATTTGACTGCCCCTGTTAAATCAGCATGTCCGGGACGCGGTGTTGTAATCGGGGTAATGTCTTTTTCTTTCCAATTCTTGAAATCTCGATTTTCGAGAATCATCGCAATTGGTCCGCCTGTGGTTTCGCCATTCATCAAGCCTGATGTAATGCGTACACGGTCTTTTTCGATGTGCATCCGTCCACCACTACCATAGCCGACTTGTCGCCGTGCCATATCCACATCAATATCACTCGCTTCGAGCGGAACACCTGCTGGCATTCCTTCTAAAATTGTCGTGAGCATCGGACCATGACTCTCGCCCGCTGTTAAAAATCGTATTGGCATAATGTCTTATTTTTCCTTAGAACCTGTTTTAAAATTCAATAATAATGCTATAGCTTATTAGACATCCCATTGGATGTCCCTACAAATCAGTAAATTAACATATTGTAGTGACGCGCAACGGCGCATCTTGAAATCACAAACTATAATATTCAAACACTTTCTTAGTTGTTATTGTCTTTGACATCCCATGTTGGGAGTTTGAAGATCGCATCTGTTGTTAGACCTTCTATATCAGGAAACAAACTATCAACATCAAGGGCAATTGATCCTTGATAATTACGAATTAGATTGGGGTGTGCTGCTGTGTATTGTTCGATTTCTTGTGTTTTAGGATAGACAAGCCAAACTTGTTGAGTGCCTTTTTCAAGATAAGTTTTCACTTTTGTTTTGACGATTTCAGCATTATCGTTTGGTGAAATAATTTCAATGGCTAGGTCTGGCGCACCGAGATGAGGTTTTTCGATGTCAAATCCTTCAGGAATATTATCATTGCTCACAAATGAACCATTAGGCACAAATGAATCTTTTAAGCCACCTGTTATCGAAAACATAAGATATGTCATGCCATCAGGAAGAACTAATTCATTTTGTTTTTCAGATACATATTGATCTAAAATGCGTAATATATTCATTGCAATAATCTGATGCGACATTCCTGCTGCTGGCATATCCACAATTTCCCAATTAACAATCTCAATCTGTGCATCTTCACCGAGCGCAAGCAGTTCATCTAAACTCATATGTTGTTTTTCGATGACCATATCCTTATCCTTTCGCCTGACGTTTTGCTAATTCTTGGCGTAATGTATCGAGCATTACTTCTAGGGGAGGGGCAACACCTGTCCAAATTTCAAAAGCTATTGCACCCTGACGCGCCAGCATCCCTAAGCCGCCAATTGCCCGTCCGCCGTTATTTTCAGATTGTTGCATCAGTTGTGTATTAGCAGGGGTATAAACCATATCATAGACAGTTACATTTTTGGGGAAGGGTATACCAGCAATCCAAGGCGATTGTTCGCTGTTAGGATACATCCCTACTGAAGTCGCATTGACAATCAAACTAGTGCCATTTTCAGCAGCAGCATCAAGTGTCATCGCTGGAACACCGCGCACCCCTGCGGACATCGTTAATTGTAGTAGCATATCTTGTGCGCGTTCCATTGTACGGTTGACGACAACGACCTCTGCGCCTTGTTGCCATAAGCCATAAACGGCAGCACGCGCTGCACCACCAGCCCCAAGGACAATCACTTTTTCGCCTTTGAGAGCAACACCGTGTGCTTGCAAATCGCCAATGAAACCATCCACATCTGTATTCGTGGCAGTATCATCGCGGAAGTCCAATGTGTTGACAGCACCAATTGCCCGTGCTTTATCATCAGGACGACCCCATTGTAAGGCTTGTTCCTTAAATGGAATCGTGATATTCAAACCAATATAGCCATGCCGTTTAGGTTCTTTAACAGCATAATCAGCGATATCAGGCGGAATAGCCATTGCATCATAGAGCCAATCATTTTGCATCCCCAACGCACGGAACGCCGCATTGTGCATTGCAGGACTAAGACTGTGTTCAATAGGGAAACCCACTACGCCGACACGATTCATGCACTTACGACCTCATCAGCTTTGTGTTTGTCATCGTTTTTAAGTTTTTCTTTTTCTTGTTCCCGATTATAGTCATAAACACGAAAACCATAGGTCACAATTGAAATCGGAATTAAGCCGACAACCATCATGACTGGTAAAGGTAGATTATACGACCACAAGGTCAGTTCAAAGCTCAAATAAGTCAGTAAGCTCATCAGCAATAATCCAAAAATGCGTCCAAGTGTGCGTTCTTGTAAGAAGAAATACAACGCGCCGAACCAACCTAAAAGCATTACGATAAATACAATAACCATCCCATTAACCTCATAACATCATTTATTGATAGTATTCTATCATTGTACCTGATTCAGCATCCGTCCACCTAGACTCTCAAGTGTCTCTGAGAAACCGGGGAAAGAATCGCCTGCACACTTTGCATCTGTCACAATAGTCATCTCATCTGCTAGTAAACCAGCAATCGTTAAACTCATTGCCACACGATGATCGTCATGCCCATCAACAGTGTTGCCTACCAGCGCTTGCTTACCCATAATACGGAAACCGTCTTCACGTTCTTCGATCTCAGCCCCGAACTTACGCAACTCACTCGCCATCACCGCAATGCGGTCAGTTTCTTTAACACGCAATTCACGCGCATCTTGTACCAACGTTTCCCCATCGGCATATAAAGCAGCCACCATCAAAACTGGGAATTCATCAATCATACGTACAACTACATCACCACCGATAGTCGTGCCTTGCAAATTACTATACTGAACACGAATATCCCCTACAAGCTCACCAGCTTCTGTGCCTGTGGGTGTTACCGTGATATTGCCACCCATCTCAAGCAAAACATCAATCAAACCTGTGCGCGTTTCATTCAGATTGACCCCTTCAATTATCAAATCGCTATCAGGCACAATCAAACCTGCAACAATCAAGAAAGCTGCCGATGAAAAATCCCCCGGTACTGTTAAATTCATTGCTTGTAGCGTCTTTGTGGGATAGATTGTAATTTCATTGCCCTCAATATCGAGTTGCACCCCCATTGATCCTAGCATCCGTTCAGTATGGTCACGCGCAGGTCCGGGTTCAACAACCGTTGTGGGGCTATCGGCAAATAAACCAGCGAGCAGCACGGCACTTTTGACTTGTGCGCTGGCAACAGGCATTTCATAGCGGATACCGTGTAGCGTCGTTGGTTCTATCGTCAATGGACATTTACCATCTTCGCTAGTGATACGTGCGCCCATTTCTGCGAGTGGATTTGTAATACGTTTCATCGGACGACGGCGTAGTTGATAACTGCCATCAAGCACACTCTTAAACGGTTGACCAGCCATAATACCTGCTGCAAGGCGAATGCCTGTACCAGCATTGACAAAATCAAGTGGTTCGGAGGGTGCTTTCAATGTGCCACCATGAATCGTCAGTGTCGTTGCATCATGGCGTTCAATCTCAACGCCTAATGCCCGTGCTGTAGCGAGTGTTGCCTCAGTATCACCTGCATTAAGCCACCCACGTACTTCAGTTGTGCCATCCGCTAACATCCCCAGCAAAATTGCACGATGTGAAATAGATTTATCACCCGGTACGCGGGTTGTTCCGCGCAGAGGACTCCCCGGTTTTATTGTTATTGTTCCCATTGATTCGTTTTTGCTCATAATTTTCTACCCAATCTAATCGTGCCTCTCGTGCAGGCAACAACATTTCAATTAATTTATCGTGTTCACCAGAAATCAGCATGGTCTCAAGCTGTGCGAGTTGTACACGGAACATTGCTAGTAGTGTCGCAACGGCGCGTGTATTTGTACTCAGAATATCACCCATCATCTTGATGTCACTCGCTGCTAATCGTGACATATCACGAAAACCACCTGCTGCTAATTGCCAGAAAGCCTCATCTGTTTTTGCTTCTTTCGCAATTGTAGCAACCATTGAAGCACTCAATATATAAGGTAAATGGCTGATTCCTGCAACAATACGATCATGGCGTTCAGCGTCCATTTCAATCGCTTCTGCCCCGAGTGCTTCACAAAATAATAATGCACGATCTCGCGTAGCAGGGGTGGTTCGGCGTGTACGGCATAATACAAAGGGTCGACCTTGATAAATTGTGGGATCAGCAGCTTCAATACCACTATTTTCTTTACCTGCCATCGGATGACCACCGATTGCACCAACCCCAACAGGTAAACGTCCCATTGCTTCACAAATATCATGCTTCGTACTGCCCAGATCAATAACGAGTGTGTTTGAGCGTAAATAGCTCCCGATATGCAATCTCAGAATATCTGCAATCACACGCACGGGCGCAGCCAAAATGACTGTATCCGCATCTTTGACAGCATCTTTTAAATCGTCCGTCGCGCGATCAACAATCTTGTTGTCGATGGCATACTGACGGGTATTAGCATCTAAATCCATCCCTGTGATGGTATCGCAACGATCACGCATTGCCATTGCAATACCACCACCCATGAGTCCTAACCCGATTACTGCAAGATGATTGGTTGTAAAACCACTTGATGACATAAGCCTTTGTTGTCCTTTTTTAATCAGTCACCTATGTGACTTATGCTTTACGTCCGATAGCTTCTGCTATGCGACGTACCTTCGTAACCAGTTCGGCAAATTGTTCAGGGCGTAAACTTTGTCGTCCATCAGACATCGCTTGCTCAGGTGTTGGATGAACTTCAATCATGAGACCATCTGCACCAGCTGCAACTGCTGCTAATGATAATGCCTCGACATACTCCCATTTGCCTGTTGCATGGCTGGGATCAAAAACAACAGGGAGGTGTGTCGCTTGTTTCAGCACAGGAATCGCATTAATATCCGATGTGTTACGTGTTGCTGTTTCAAAAGTGCGGATACCACGTTCGCATAACATCACCCGTGTATTACCATGAGATAAAACATATTCAGCAGCCATCAATAAATCTTTAACGGTTGCTGACATCCCACGTTTAAGAAGCACAGAATGCTGGCTTTTACCGACTGCATTCAACAGTGTGAAATTTTGCATATTGCGTGCGCCAATTTGCAACACATCAACATAGTCTGTCATCATATCGACTAAGGTATGATCCATAATTTCGGTTACAATTGGTAAACCAGTGATTTCACGGGCTTCTGCTAACCATTTTAAACCTTCTTCGCCATGCCCTTGGAAGCTATAAGGTGAGGTACGTGGTTTGAATGCACCGCCTCGTAAGGCTGTTGCACCTGCTTCTTTGACAGCACACGCGATTTCGATGATTTGTTCACGACTTTCCACTGTACAAGGACCTGCAATAATTAATACCTTTTCTGCTCCCATTTTACTACCATTGAGAGGGACAAGTGTGTCTAATGGGTGGAATGTCCGCCCCGCTAATTTATATGATTCGCTAATTCGTACAACTTTATCAACATTTTCCATTGATGCGTAGTTATCTTCAACTAAGGGCGTTGGGCTTTCACCAACAACACCGATAATTGTATGATGGTCACCTTCGGAAAGATGAGCAGCATAGCCATTACTTTCAATGCGTGCGATGACATTTGCAATTTGTTTGGCGCTAGCGCCTGTTTTCATAACAACAATCATTTTATGAATCCTCTATTGGGGTATCTTTTGCTTTTTTGACAAGATCAGGACGTAAGGCTGCTGCACCGCGTAAGAACGCATGTTTAAGTTCACGGTTGGATTTATCCGTATTCCAATGAATCAGGACACGCACACACATTTTTAAGCCTTCGGGCACATCAATTTCTTGAAAACCCATCAAGGCAACGTGTCGCCATCCCATATTGCGTGCTGCCTTGGCAGGGAATGCCGCATTGAGATCAGGTGTGGATGTAAACAATGCGCTAGCAACATCTTCTTCTTCAATACCATTCTGTTCAATTACCCACCGCATCATCTCTTCGGTAGCATTTAGAATAGCCTCGGCTGTGTTCTCTTCGACTGTTATTGCACCTCTCACACCACGTACCATCATTCGCATCTCTCCGTTTTAATTAGGTAATAAAAAAGCGCAAGGTGTGTTAACCTTGCGCCTTGATTACTCTCATTCTGTCATGATTATTCGACAGGCAACAACGTCCCACACCGTTTTATGTGTTGGCTAAAATAAAAGTAGAAATAGAAAGTGTTGTTTTTGCGAACTGTCTGAATCATTTTATACTCAAATAGTGTATTTAACACGCAAAGCATAACCTGTTGATATAGGTCTGTCAACCAATCTCAGAAACTCGATAAAATCCTAGCTATTCCGCACAATGATTGTTGGTAAGACTACACAACTAGCAAACAAGCCATTGATTATTGATAACTTGCAACCTAATACGCGGTTTGGTCTCCATGAGTGTTTCTATATCTTGTTCAAAGATGTCATTTTCTGTATAAATTAGCAATGTCCCGAATGTTTCGTAGATAATTTCAGTTCGACTTCGTGAAACTGTTGCGAATGATGCTTGTGAGTAATCAATTCTTGCGTCTCCAAAACCAGATAAATCAATAGCCTCTGTCTGACTTGATCTAATTTCTGCCCAATCAGTGACAACTTCTTCACATGACGTTGCCCTCACAATTTCCAGATTTTCATCAGTATATTGCCATTGTGCATTAATCCATTGAATTGCTACATCTTTAGGGTCTGAATTTTGAATAACCATAGGTCTAGAATAAAACGAAATCGAATTAACCACTAATCCTATGCTGATTATCACCAATAGCACAAATCCAAGTACTTTCATCATCATAGGAAGAAAATCAGATTTACTTTTTTTATCCCCTTTACGATGAAGTTCAAAGAGTTCTTTTTCTGAAAGCTGAACTTTATGCTTAGGTTTGCTAGATGTTTCAGTATTTTGTAGCGTTTGTAATTTTTGCTTTGCATGTTGATGGTCTGTATCAATTAACAAAATACGCTGTAAGCACCTAATAACTTTCTGTTCATCCTCAAGTAAAATTGATAGTAACCATAAAGCATTGATGTTCTTGGGATCATCTTTGAGAATACGTATAACAATTGATTGAGCTTGCTTTTTCTCGCCTGACTTCATGAGATTGAATGCTTGAACAAGTCGCTCTTGTGCCATCATGATAATCCTCTCTTAATTTCTATATGGTGCTAGCATTAATCTTATATAGCATCGCGTAATGATTTTGCTAAAGCTTTTACATGATCCACACTTGCAGCCCCTGCACGCACCAATGCACTACCCACAATAAAACCATTGACCAAGCCATGTAAATCGCGGACATGCTCAGGTTTACTAATCCCAAAACCGAGTACAAGCGGGGTATCTGTTTTTGTACGGATGCGTGCAATAAATTCTTGTAAATCACTTGCGAGTGCTTCGCGTGCGCCTGTAATCCCTACGAGTGACAAGACATAAATAAAACCTGATGCGTTTTCAGCAACTAATTCCATCCGCTTATCATTACTGGTCGGCGCAAGGAAAAAGATTAACGCCAAACCTTCTTGCTTACAAATATCGGCGAACATCCCTGCTTCTTCTGGTGGAACATCAGGCACAATTAAGCCATCTGCACCAGCGTCTTTTGCAGCTTTCACAAAGCGATCAATTCCATAAGCAATCAAGGGATTGGCATATCCCATCAGCATCATCGGCTGATTAATACCCTTAGCACGTAACGTTTGTACAGCGTCTAAACAATGCTGAACGGTTGTCCCATTTTTCAGCGCAATCTGTGTCGCTTCCTGAATCGTTGGACCATCTGCTAGAGGATCACTAAATGGGATGCCGATTTCAAAACCATCGACACCAACCTCTGCCATCGCTTCAATTGCTGCAACTGAATCCTCATAATTGGGATAGCCAATCGGGAAGTAAGGCAAGAAGGCAGCGCGTCCCTCTGAATTGGCTTGTGTGAACATTTGCTCAAGCGCTTCTACGCCTTGTAATCGTGTGGGAGTTGTCATTGTGTTTCCTTATCGTGCTTATCTGGAGAAAATTGATTGACTAATTTTAAGATTGCATCAGCAATCGTTTGTGGCTCTGCGAATACAATCCAACTTTGTGTGGTTTCTGTATGAATATGCTCTGCATTATCAGATAAGCTCACTAAATCACGCTGATAATCGCCCCATTTCCTTTCACGCTCAAGATCAATATCTTCACCGCGTGATACAACCATAAGGGGTATATCAATTGACTCGGGTAATTTAACGCCTTCAGATAGAACAGGGGTTGCTTCTGCGAGTAAATTCGGATTATCGTGCATCATCATCGCTACATACCGTTGTTTCTCAGCTTCATTGAGGTATTTAGCCCGATAATTACGTCGTGTCACTAAACGAACAATACCTAATCGCTGAAAAATATTGACATTCGTTTTTAAGCGCGTAATTTCGCGGTCATTGCTCTCTTCGTTAAACACATCAGGGTGTGATGAATCAACCAGTACAAGCCCAGCAATATCATCAGGAAATAATTCCTGATACTTACGGACATACATCCCACCATAACGATGTCCCACCAAAATATAGGGTGGGACAATCGTGGCTGCTTGCAAGGTTTCTTTTAATTCACGCGCAATGGTTTCGGCATTCCGACCAACATTGCCTCGATCACTCCAACCATTACCAGCCCGATCATAACTAATGACCTGTGCCGATTCCGCAACCAACGGTTGAACCATTTGCCAATCAAGCGAATTTGCCCCGACAGATGATTCCAAAATTACCACAGGTTGACCCTCTTGCCGTATTCCCATTGTATGCAGATGAACCTTGCGTTCACCGACAGCGATGAGATCACCATCAGGAATTGCATATGTTCTACGTGCAAACTGTGCTGAAATTAATTCATAGAAGAATCCTGTCAGCAATAAAGCGACGATGATTGAGATAATGACACCACTAATTATGAACCCTAGCATAAGACTTTACTCAACCTCATTGCTTAATTCACGGAAAATTGTATCTAAATCTTTGTCACCTCGTCCTGATAAATTGACCAAGATGACCTGATCTTTGCTCATTTTTGGCGCACGCTTAAGTACTTCTGCAACTGCATGAGCGCTTTCTAAAGCAGGGATGATACCTTCCATTTCGCTCAATAATTTAAGCGCTTGCATCGTCTCGGCATCGGTAGCATCTGTATAGAAAGCACGCTCCAGAGAACGCAAATAGGCATGTTCAGGTCCTACAGATGGATAATCTAAACCAGCACTGATGCTATAGGTTTCCATAATTTGACCATCGCCATTTTGCATCACATACGAACGTGTACCATGTAAAATGCCCGGTTTTGAAATGCTGGGATCATTAAAACGTGAGGCATGTTTGATGGTATCTGTACCCATGCCACCTGCTTCAACGCCAATAAGTTCAATATCCTCATCATCTCTGAACGCATGGAACATACCGATTGCATTGCTACCACCACCAACACAAGCCACAATCGTATCTGGTAAACGACCTGCCATCACTTGAATCTGTTCACGGGCTTCTAAGCCGATAACACTCTGAAAATCGCGTACCATCATCGGGTAAGGATGAGGACCTAATGCCGAGCCTAACATATAGAAGGTGTCACGCACATTTGTGACCCAATCGCGCATGGCATCATTAATCGCATCTTTAAGTGTCCGACTACCCGATGACACAGCCCTCACTTCACCACCCATCAAGCGCATACGGAACACATTTGGTTTTTGGCGCTCCATATCGACTTCACCCATATAGACGATGCAATCTAACCCTAACATTGAACAAGCCGTCACACTCGCCACGCCATGCTGACCTGCGCCTGTTTCAGCGATGACGCGCGTTTTACCCATCCGTTTAGCTAAGAGGGCTTGTCCGAGTGCATTATTGATTTTATGCGCGCCTGTATGCGCTAAATCTTCACGTTTGAGATAAATTTGAGCGCCACCCAAATGCTCAGTTAAGCGCTTTGCATAGGTGACTGGGGTTGGACGACCTGTATAAGTTTGGTTAAGGTGCATCAATTCTTGCTGAAATGCAGGATCATTCATTGCCTCATGATAAGCTGCTTCTAGTTCATCTAATGCAGGAATAATAGTTTCAGGGACAAAGCGTCCGCCAAATTCGCCGTAATAACCGCGTGCATCTGGGACATTTGCTGAGTTCGTTTCAATATATTGTTTCGTCATACCAATAAATCCTCTTTTTAAACATTACCAAACATAAAAGCGTTTGGATGATAGCCGTCTATGTGAAATACTTTCATGGGGTCAGGTTTATTTGCCAGATACCCTTGAATAACACGTAGTGTAAATGGTGTTATATTCCACTGATTAAGTTTCTCCAGTGGAATAAATTGTGCATCAATTATTTCTTCTGGATCATTTGATGATGGAACTTGTTCATCATCTACATCACACAAGAAGATGATATATAACTCATTTCTTGTTTCTTTAACTAAGTTGCGTATAGCAACAATACCAATTGGCTTGATCTCAATATTACTTTCTTCGATTACTTCACGTTTCAACCCTAGTGCTAAATCTTCTTCTTGCTCGATATATCCACCCGGAAGTGACCAAGGTTTTGTATCATGGTTATGTTGCACTAATAAGACAGAATTACCACGGAAGGCTAATGCTGCCACGCTGTTATGATATTCTGCATATTGCACAAAATGTCCATCAGGACAAACATCACGCATTCTACCAAAAACATCATATTTGATAGTCGCGCTACCACATTCTGGACAAAATTTAGCCATATTTGATTATCCTAAATCCATAATAAGGTTTCACCATCGAGACATCGTTTCGCCAATAGGAATATTTTCTCGATGTAGTGATCCACAACAGGGATAAAATCATCAAGCGTTAATTGTACGATGTCCGTATCATATCCTACAGCAGGGGCATTAATGTGATCGATTTCGCCTAAAAATAAGCGTAATCCTTGGTTAACATTAAGTGCGACTAGCCCCGAAACTTCTTCTTTCTGATAGTCATAAGCAGCCAATGGTTGATCGCAAATATAGAAATATACATCTGAAAATTGCCGATCAATCAATGTTTTATATTTCGTTACACCAATCCGAATCCCCAATGGAATCAAATCATCTAAGTGAGGATATAAGCCGAGTTCTTCATTGAGTTCGCGCATGGCTTCTTGGATTGTTTCACCTGCTGCATAATGTCCTGCTGCGCTGATGTCTAAATAATTCGGAAAAGTATCTTTATCAGGCGCACGCTTTTGCAATACAATCCAATCTTCACCCAGTTCATCACGATAAATCACCCAACAATGAAAAACCTTATGCCAATCACCATCTCGATGGACTTCAGCGCGAGATTTTGTCCCAAGATGGTTCATATTGTCATCGTAAATATCGAGTAATTCAGTCATATTGTCCCTAGTGATTAAGCCTCTTTAGCAGCGTTGATAAAGGCACGCATTTTTTGCTCAGATTTAATGCCAGCTTGTCCATCTTCGACACCACTCGCAACATCAACACCCCAAGGACGAATCGCACGCACACGGTCAGCAATATTATCGGGATTTAGACCACCAGCGAGCATCAAACGTGGTACTTTACCTCTGACTGCAATAGCGACCTCCACACTTGCTGCTTCACCCGTACCGCCATATAAATTAGGATGATAGGCATCAAGCAAGAGCGATGGGGCGCGGTCATCTGTTGGCATGGTATCGGCAAAGTATGAAACATCATCCAGTGCCATATCAAGATTCATCGGGCGTATTGCTTTAAAACCAATACCTCGTAACTCTTGCAACATATATGTTGTTTCATCAGCACTGAGTTGGGCAAAGTCCAAACCAACTTTTTCAGTAATAATCGAAATATCACCCATCGCCATATTGACAAAAACACCCACAAGCGTCGGACAATTTGTGCCAAGTTCAGCACGCAGCGCATCACACAATGTTGCAGCATCCTCAATTTTGATTGATCGCGGACTTGGCTTATAAAAATTAAGTCCAATTAAATCTACCCCTGCGTCTGCTGCAATCAGGGCATCTTCTAAGCGTGTGATGCCACAAATTTTGACTTTCATCGTGTAACTTATCCTCGTGCTTGTTGACTAAAATCTTTTACAGTTGATGCAATGTTATCGGCTGTTACTAACCCTTCGCCAATTAATACCGCGTGTGCGCCCATTGCGCCCATCTTAGCAATATCTTCCCCTGATTTTAAACCACTTTCAGCAATCAAGGTGACATCACTAGCGATCAAATTGGCAATACGCTCGGTAGTGCCTAAGTCAACATCAAATGTCTTGAGATCACGATTGTTGACACCCACAATACGCGGATTAATTTTCATGGCACGGTCTAATTCTGCCTCATTATGCACTTCAATGAGCGCATTCATGCCAAGTGCCGTAATGAGCGCGTATAGATCAGCTAATTGGGTATCGTCCAAAGCAGCGACAATCAATAATACGGCTGCTGCACCTGATAGTCGCGCTTCATAAATTTGATAGGGATCAATGATGAAATCTTTTCGCAAAGTTGGAATATCAACAGCCTTACTAAGGTCTGTTAAATAATCCAGATGCCCTTGAAAAAATGTCTCGTCAGTTAGAACACTAATGGCTGATGCACCGTTTGCTGCATAGGTTGTCCCTAGCATCAAGTGGTCAAAATCAGGCATAAGTAAGCCTTTACTGGGTGATGCTTTTTTCACTTCGGCAATGAGTGCCACAGTATCATCACGATGCAATGCTGCTCGAAAATCTTTAGGCTTAGACACACGCTCAGATAGATTACGAATAGTTGCTAGGGGAGATTGCTGTTTTGCAACAGCGACCTCATCCACTTTTTTATCTAAGATTTTATCTAGTATAGAATCTGTTTTAACAAATTTACGCATGAGCAAAACTCTGGCTCATCTCAATTAACGCATCTAACTTTTGTTCTGCTGCACCACTATCAAGGCTTTGTTCAGCAAGTTTGATGCCTTTTTCAATATCATCTGTTTTACCTGCTGCCCACAATGCTGCGCCCGCATTCAACAGCACAATATCACGTTTTGCTCCACGATTTTTACCACTCAGAATATCGCGCAAAATTTTCGCATTATCTTCAGGTGTGCCACCGAGTAAATCGCCGATGCTAGCTGAATCAAAACCAAGTTTACTCGGGTCAAGTTCATAGGTATGAATGCTACCATCTTCTTTGAGGTGGCTAATCGTGTTAGGACCTGTCACGGTTAATTCGTCTAAACCACCGTATCCATTAACAATGATCGCTGACTTACTGCCTAAATTCTTTAAAACACGCGCTAGCATATCCGTTAAATCCGCAGCGAAAACACCCATCAATTGACGGTTTGCCCCAGCAGGATTGGTCAGTGGACCTAAAATGTTAAAAATTGTGCGGATTTTCATCTGCCGACGTGGACCAATCGCATATTTCATGGCAGGATGTAATTTCACAGCATATAAGAAGCCGATTCCAATATCATCTACACATTGCCCAACTTGCTCAGGGGTGAGATCAAGATTGACCCCTAATGCACTTAATACATCAGCACTGCCTGATTTGCTAGAGGCTGCGCGATTACCATGTTTTGCAACAGGCATCCCAGCCCCTGCACAGATAAATGCAGTCGTTGTACTAATGTTGAATGTGCCAGATCGATCACCCCCTGTACCGCAAGTGTCTAATACATCACCTTCAATCGTAATCGGCACTTTAGTGGATTTATTCCGCATCGCACGCGCACTGCCTGTAATTTCTTCAGGGGTTTCGCCTTTCATACGCAGCGCCATGAGATATGCACCAATTTGTGCTTCGGTAGCATCACCACTCATAATTTCTTCCATTACTGCTTCGGCATCATCGGCTTGTAAATGTCCAAAACGGCTAATGATGTCAATGGCTCGCTGAATCGTCATTGCTTCTTTTGAAGTTATCGCTGACATAAATCGTTTGTCCTAATCTTGTTTCATTAATTTTCTTAATTCATCTACACTATAAGGTGGGGTGCGAGTATGTGCTGCGCGATGACAATTGGCACAAAGCATTACAACCGCTTCCACTGAATTTTTAGTTTCGTTATCGAGCGTTGCTATCGGTTCTGTGTGATGCGCTTCAATGTAATCAATGCCATAGAATTGATCGAAATTGAAGCCACATACTTCACAAAATAACTGCCCATCATGCGTTGCTCTGAATTTCGCTTTCGCATCGTGAATAAGTGCTTTACTACGATTTCTTTGTAAAGATGTTCTAGATGTTAATGAACCCTCAGAATAACTTTTTTCATCTTCATATATGTCCAGATAATCTAGAGTGCTTTCTATGGAATTCTCCCGATACCATTCTTTCATTAAGAGTGTCGCAGATGATTCTGTTAGCTGACGCATTGCCTGTACTTGCCGAGCCTTATACTTTCCATTCTGTCGGCTTAATAATTCATTTCCTGTAGCACTAATGAATCTAAGGTCTTCACCAACTTCGCTAATATCAATCAAATTCATGAACTCTACAGTTCCTTGTTTAGCTATTACATATGTATCGCCAGTCCACAAAT
>JBAUIA010000292.1:0-44648 GCA_049680565.1 Phototrophicaceae bacterium | reverse complement strand
CATCCAACACAACAAATCCTGCTTATTTCACTGAAAATGATATTAATCTGGATAAATTTATTGAACTGTGTTCCCAAGTTACGCACCATGCAGATTACCCTCATGCCCATGCTGTTGTAGATAATGTATTAATCTATAATGGTGACAATATTCGGCAATTACTACAAGCTGTTACAACAAAATCAAGTATAACGAGTGAGATTGTCGCAGCACTCAAAGATGGTCCCGGTGTCATTGTGATTAAAGGCGCATATGATGATCTTTCTGTAATTGACCGCACAACGCAACTCTTTAACGAAATTGTCGTAGAAGAAAAGACAGACGATGGCGCAAAGGGCGATCATTTTGGCACGAATGAGCGCATCTGGAATGCCATCCAAAAAGCATGTGTCAAAGACCCTGATTTATTCATTGATTACTACAGCAATCCCATTATGGCACTCGTCTGTGAAGCATGGCTTGGTCCTTATTACCGTGTTACTGCACAGATGAATAATGTTAAACCGGGCAATAAAGCACAATCTGTTCATCGTGATTATCATCTCGGTTTTCAATCAGCAGCAACGGTGACGCGCTTCCCTGCTCATGTTCAGGTCATGTCACAATATTTGACCTTACAAGGTGCAATTGTGCATGTTGATATGCCACTTGAGATGGGACCGACTGTCTTCTTGCCTTATTCGCAACAATATGATGCAGGTTACATCGCGTATACACGCCCAGAATTTGGTGAATACTTTGCTAAAAATCGCGTTCAATTACCTTTGGATAAAGGCGATCTCGTGTTTTTCAGCCCTGCTTTGTTTCATGGTGCAGGTGAAAATGTCACTGAAACAGATCGGCTTGCAAATCTTATCCAGATTTCTTCGGCATTTGGGCGCACAATGGAAACCCTCAATAATCACACAATGATTGAAGCGGTATATCCTGCACTGCTCAAACGGATTGAAGATAACAGCATTTCCGATGACCTGATTGAAAACACAATTGCTGCTGTCGCTGATGGTTATTCGTTTCCAACCAATCTCGATTTAGACCCACCAATTGGCGGTAATGCCCCGCAAACACAGCAAGACATTATGCGCCAAGCCTTAAAAGAGGGTTGGTCATTAGATACGTTGAAAGATGCACTCACAACCTATGCAGAACGTCGTAAAGCGTAAGTTACTGCGCTGTCCAACCACCGTCAATCAATAAAATTGTGCCGTTGATTAAATCCGCCGCAGGGGAAGCCAAATAAATGACTGCCCCTGCAACATCCATTGTATTGCCGACATAACCTATTGGTAAACGTGATAAAACATCGGCAGCAAATTCAGGTGTATCAAGGCGTTCGGCTGTGCCCGGTGTACGGATAAATGTGGGGGCAACCGCATTAACACGCACACCATCTTTTGCCCATTCGAGTGCTAAAACACGTGTCAATTGGTCAACACCACCTTTACTGGCGCAATAAACAGCATGTCGTAGAATGCCAACCTGCCCTGCTTGCGAACTCATATTGATGATGCGCCCATATTTTTGTTGCAACATCTGCTTACCAGCAGCTTGGCACATAAAGAACAAACCTTTGAGATTAACCTCCATGAGATCATCCCAATCCGATTCTGTGACTTCTACTGCATCGTGATTAGTGCCAACGCCAGCATTATTAACCAGAATATCCAAACGACCATAGTGTGTCACAACTTGGTCAACCACCTGATTGATTTGCTGGATATTCTTCATATCGAGTTCAAGTGCTAGTGCTTCGCCACCTTCGGATTGAATCTGTGATACAAGTTGCGACAAGGCAGGCATATCGCGTGCAGTAACGACCACTTTTGCACCTGCATGCGCCATCGCAAGCGCGACATCATGCCCGATGCCGCGACTCGCTCCTGTGACTAGTGCTACTTGCCCTTTTAAAGAAAAATTAGGGTAATCCATATATCATCCTTTGTGATAGATTGTCACAAGGTGTTCAATTAGAATTGACGTGACCATTCTTTAGGCCAACGTTCAACAACCACTTTGGTTTGGGTATAAAATTCAACACCATGACGACCTTGTGCATGCAAATCACCGAAGAAACTCGCGTTCCAGCCACTAAATGGGAAGAATGCCATCGGAGCAGCAACTCCGATATTGATCCCAACATTACCTGCGTCGGCTTCATAACGGAATTTACGCGCAACAGCGCCACTACTCGTGAAAATACATGCCATATTGCCATAAGCACGATTATTGACGAGTGCAATTGCTTCATCAATCGTTGTAGCGTGCATCAAACTGAGGACAGGTCCAAAAATTTCAGTGGAGGCGATGTTACTTTCGGCTGGCACGCCATCCAAAATAGTGGGGTGTACCCAATAGCCATCTTCATAGCCACTCACGGATTTATTACGACCATCTACTAAGACATTGATACCTTGTTTTTCGCCATCAGCAATGATGCCTTCAATGCGTGATTTACTCTCAGGGGTGATAACAGGACCCATTTGCACATTTTCATCTAAACCAAAGCCAACTTGACGACTCATCGCAGCATCGGCAATTTGTTCCGTGAAGATATTTTTTGCCTCACCGACTGTAATTGCTACGGATGCAGCAAGGCAGCGTTGCCCTGCACAGCCAAAAGCGCTATCTGCCATAATGCGTGTTGCTGTATCCATATCGGCATCAGGCATGATGATGACAGGATTCTTAGCACCGCCTTGGCATTGTGCGCGTTTACCATTAGCTGTTGCGCGACTATAAATATATTGAGCAACAGGGGTGCTACCAACAAAGCTAACCGCTTTTACCAATGGATGATCGAGCAAGGCATCAACGGTTTCTTTACCCCCATTGACCAACTGAATAACACCTTCAGGAAAACCTGCTTCTTCAATGAGTTCAAAGAGTTTAGCAGTTGTCATCGGCACTTTTTCACTCGGTTTGAGGATAAAGCAATTGCCTGTTGCAACCGCATAGGGTAAGAACCAAAGCGGAATCATACCGGGGAAATTAAAAGGCGTAATCGCTGTTACAACGCCGAGTGGTTGACGGAACATATGCTCATCAATGCCACTCGCAATATCTTCATTATTGTAGCCTTGTATCATAGATGGCATACCACAAGCGACTTCTACATTTTCGATACCACGGCGCATTTCGCCAACACTCTCTTTATAGGTCTTACCACATTCTTGTGTGATGATTTTAGCGATCTCATCAAGATGCTCTTCGAGAAGCATTTTGAGTTTGAACATATACTGAATACGGTCTAAAACAGGGGTTGCACGCCATTCACGATAAGCTGTATGACCCGCTTCAACAGCTTCGGCAACGACATTTTTAGGTGTCATGACCACTTCAGCAATGGTTGTCCCTTGTGCTGGATTGATAACATCCAATAAATCGGCAGATTTTGCATCTGTCCATTGTCCGTTAATGAAATCTAAAATTTTGGTTGTCATATAAGCTCCTTCTAGTTTGATGCTTGATAAGTTTCGTACCAGTCAAATGATGTATCAGGTTTTGTGACACGATCATGCCATGATGTTGCCGATTGCTTGCAAACATCTGCAAGCGCCTGCATCCGTGCTGCGCCTGTTTCCAATAAAAATGGCATCCGAGCATCCGTATTCATTGCGACGATTTCTGCCCAAACGGCTCGTCCAACAATGACACCGCTCGCACCTGCTGCACAAGCAATTTTGCTTTGTCGGAGGAAAGTATCAAAATTGACCCCTGCGCTTAACAACGCCCAAGGTACAGGACAGGCTGCATCAACCGCTTCACAGGCAGCGAACCATTGTGCTTCATCTTGGCTTTGCTTATGATCGACAGGGAATGGTAACTTGAGTGCATCGACACCCATTGCAGAAAACCGTTCACACATTTCAATGCTAATGTCTAGTAATTCTGCATTACTCAATGTCATTTTTGGATCAAGAGGATATGGGATTGGTTCTAAGAAGAACGGAATATCATAGCGCGTGCAATCAGCAATAATTTCACGCACAAAATCAAGTTTTTCTTCGGCTTTATCGGCATTAGGGTTATAGGGTAGTAAGAGTTTTACGCCATCACCACCCATCATCTTGATTTTTTTGACTGACCAATGAGGAATACGTTGCATATCACGCAAGGATGGATGTAAACCATAGTCGGTCACTTCAACAGGGGACAATAATCCCATCTGACCATGAAAGACTTCGTTCACAACATTATCAGCAATTCCGTAAGTCGGGTCAGTTAATGCACCTGATGAATAGGGTGCAAGTGCTTGCGCAATCCCTTGCTTAAAGCGAATAAAATCTGCATCCGATAAGGGCGAATTTGCATATTCATTCAATTTTTCGAGCATATTTGTGCGATGGTCAATTGCCAAAATGACAAAATGCCCATCTTTGGTTGACATCCTACTTAGGTGTCGATATTTACCAATTGTTGTCATTCTATTGTTCCTATAATCCGAATAAGCCTGCTTGTTTGGTGCGACTTTCGTCCCAAAATTGTGTTTCTGGTATGCCTGCAATCCCTTGTTGATAAACAGGATGATCGCTCCTAAATGGGAGTGTCATTGTGCGTCCTGTTGCCCCACTGACATAGCCTGCAAGCGCCAGTTGTAAGGCACGTTCGCCAGCCCGTGCAGGTGCAACAGGTTGATTTTTACCACGAATGGCATCACGGAAATTTGCCCACAAATCAGTGAATGATCGTGCGATATTATCGCCATGTTCAGGCAGATTAGGGATAACATGATCGGTGCGTTGCCAATTATTGACGCTATATAATTCAATTGGCTGATTAAAGCCACTGGTTTGGTAGTCTTTGTAACGCATCCGTATTTGACCGTTGCTACCACTCACATCAACCCCACCCACACCCTCACCCCATGCCATATTAATGAGGGCGTAAGATGATGGAAAAGCAACTTGCAATAATGCGACATCTTCAACTACGGGGTTACGATGAGCATATGTTGGCGCATCAATGAAGGCATTCACTTGGGTTGCTTGTTCACCTGCTAGCCATTCTGTGAGGTACACGGCATGGATCATATCCATCAATACTCCGCCACCTGCACCCATGGTATGTCGCCAATCAGGCTTATAGCCTGCTGCACCGGGATGGTCAATGACACCGAGATAATTCATCGTGAGGACACGTAAATCGCCAATTGTGCCTTCATCAATCAATTGCTTAATGAGACGATACTCAGGGAAAAAGTGATAATTATGCACCATACCAAAGACAAGACCTGCATCTTCGGCAGCTTGGCATAATTCAGCCGCTACAGCAGGTACATCCGAAATTGGTTTTTCACTGAGGACATGCTTGCCTGCTGCAAAAGCATCTAGCACAATCTGACGGCGAAATTGCTGAGGAACGGTCACGAGTACAACATCAACATCATCACGCGCAATGACATCTTGATAATCTTCATAGAGATTATCATCTGTCAAGCTAAACCATTCTTGACCGATTTTGCGCCGTTCAGGGGTAATATCTGCCAAAGCAACAAGTTCAACATCATGTAAGGTTGTCAATGCAGGATAATGACCATAGCTGACCACATTGCCACAGCCAATCATCCCCACACGTAGGATTTCTACCATTAAATTTTGCTCCTATCTACATACCATGCGTAAGCAATCATAAAAGTTAAGGCGATCAATAAGATTGGAAGTACACTATAGGCACGGAAAATGCCCACTTGATCGGCTAGTGTACCTAATGTTTGTGGAACGATTAAAATAGCTAATCCAGCAGCGAGTGTAATGCGTGCGCTGGCTTTATCGACCTGATTGTTGCCCACATTGGATGCAGCAGCTAATGCTAGTGGGAATAAATTTGCCATCCCAATGCCCACAATACCAATGCCGATACTATGTCCTAAAATAGTTGTGGATAACCAAAAGATAGGAAAACCGATTGCAATCAAAATTGCCGTCAGCATGAGTAATCCGAGTGTTGGTATGTAACGGGATAAAATACTACCTAAAAAGCGTCCTGCTATCACTGATGCTAATAACAAACTAACTAATAACGAGGCGGTATCTATAGCGATATTGCTGGCATTAACTAAAAAGTCTGCTAACCAGAAGATCATACACCATTCAATTGCTACACCTACAAATACCATCATCCAATACACCCAAAAAATTGCAGGTAATGAATCGTCTGATGCATTTGTTTTTGTTTCTAGCAATTGAGGGCGCTGTGGAAAAACTAGTGTTCGCAGTAGTAAAAACATAGAAATCCACACAGCAGCACCAAGCCAAAGAGCAATCCGCCAATCTGAACCTATCGTTATACTAAAGCTAATCATCAATGGTGCAAATACGGCAAAAATACTCGCAACTAAATTAGACTCTGTTAATGCAATAGCACGGTTTAAACTAAATTCATCGGAGAGTAGCGATTGGATCATGACCAATAAGTATGTTCCAATCAAACCCATAATAAATGCGCCCAAAATTGTTATAGTCGCAGATTGTCCAATAGTGAGGATAATGCCCCCTAGGCACATTCCTAGACCACCCAACCAAAACAGTAGACGATGCCCAACACGATTCGCCACTATTTCGCCACTGAGACCAGCTAAAATCATCCCAAGGGCAAAGGCACTCGAATGGAATCCAGCGACGGTATAATTCAAGGATAATTCAGCACGCAAAAATGGGATGAGTGGTCCTAAAGTTGCTTGCATATAAGCATAGAAGCCAAGCATCAAGTATGCTAACCATGTAAACCCTGATCGACTTATGGAAGGTTTTGTTTGCTGGGACAATATTTTTAAGGTCACTAGATTATTTCGATGCCTCAATGTAATGGTGTTTACGGCGATTTAGAGATGATAGCGTTCATTCTTCTTGGTTTCTTCGTATTCGGCACGCGCTGCTTGTACATCAGGATTATCACTCACTTCTGCAATAGCAACATCCCACCAACTTTCATAACCATCTACTCTTTGGCGACGATCAGTTTCAGTGACAATGCAAACGGGACGATTTTTGATTTGTTTAGCATCTTCTAGTGCTTGGGAAAATTCGTCATGGGTATTTGCGATGATGAC
Organism: Phototrophicaceae bacterium; assembly: GCA_049680565.1. Classification (GTDB taxonomy): domain Bacteria; phylum Chloroflexota; class Anaerolineae; order Aggregatilineales; family Phototrophicaceae; genus JAUZRW01. Next base: position 37,600 of record JBAUIA010000292.1, on the reverse strand, counting down.
ATGAGCGCCCAAAGATTCGCAATTTTTTGCAAAATCAACAGGGATATTATCGCCTGTGAGTTGCCCTGTTTGCTGATCTCGGAAACGATATTTCGTCCCAAAGCCATCACTACCAACACTCTTAGATAGTCCGCCAATGCTGGCGTAGCCATGATTATCGAGCAAGATAATATTAACTTTGATGCCTTCTTGCACCATCGTCACAATTTCGGTGTGCATCATTAAGAAGCTGCCATCGCCGACCATCACATAAACTTCTCGATCAGGATCAGCCATTGCGACCCCTAAGCCGCCTGCAATTTCATAGCCCATGCACGAGTAACCATATTCAAGATGGTATCCGCGAGCATCGCGCGTGCGCCATAATTTATGTAAATCACCGGGGAGGCTGCCCGCAGCACATAGCACGACATCTTGTGGGCGTGTTTGTGTGTTGACCATGCCAATGATTTCGCCTTGTGACAGCATAGGGGTGTGCCTAATGCTGTAGATACGTTCCACTTCAGCATCCCATTTTTCATTGAATTGTGTGGCTCTCGCTTGATAATCGCTATCAGTGCTGTAGCCCTCTAATAAATGCGATAATTCAGCTAATGTCACTTTTGCATCAGAAACCAATGGGATAGCGCTGTGTTTATAGGCATCCATTTCCATAACATTGATATTGATGAAACGCACATTCGGATTTTGGAAGGCGGTGTTACTGGCAGAGGTAAAATCGCTATAACGTGTTCCCACACCGATGACTAAGTCAGCCTCGCGTGCCATAATATTCGCGCCATCTGTGCCTGTTGCACCAATTGCTCCTAAGTTGAGCGAATGGTCATAATGCAATGCGCCTTTACCTGCTTGTGTTTCGCCAATAGGAATCCCTGTTTGGTCGACAAAATCACGGAGTGCGTGATTGGCTTCACTATAATGAACGCCACCCCCTGCAACAATAATCGGGTTGCGTGATTCGCGTATCCATTGGGCTGCTTGTTGAAGTTGGTCATAGTCTGCACGATTCCGCGCAATATGCCAAACACGCTTTTCAAACATTTCAACAGGGTAATCATAGGCTTCTGTTTGCGTATCTTGTGGCAAACACAGTGTCACTGCGCCTGTATCGGTTGGTGATGTTAAGACACGCATTGCTTGCGGCAAGGCTGAAATTAATTGCTCTGGACGATAGATGCGATCCCAATAGCGTGAGACTGGCTTGAAGGCATCATTGGCACTCATATCTTGCGAGTGTTCCCATTCTATTTGTTGCAAAACAGGGGCTTGAATGCGTTCAGCAAAGACATCACCGGGTAACAAAAGTACAGGAATACGGTTAACCGTAGCGAGTGCTGCGCCTGTCACCATGTTAGTTGCACCAGGTCCAATTGACGATGTACAAGCAAAGGTTTGCATCCGATTTTTATGCTTGGCATAGGCAACCGCAGCATGGACTTGTGCTTGTTCGTTACGACTTTGATAATAACGAATTTCGTTGCTAAATTGTTGGAGGGCTTGCCCTATACCAGCAACATTACCATGCCCAAAAATACCCCAAACACCTGCAAAAAATGGATTCTCTTGTCCATCGCGTACAACATATTGTTGGCTTAGGTAAAGGATGAGTGCTTGTGCCATTGTCAGTCGGCGTGTGGTTGACATCATAATTTTCCTTGAAAACTATAGTTTGTGACAATAATAAGCAACGATTTAAGGCTGCGGTAAGCTATCGACATAAGATTGCAAATCATCACGGTGTGCATCATAATGTGCGAAGGTATCCCCTGCTAAATAATGCAATAGCGATTCCCCTGAGATATTAATAACAGCAGGATCATTAATCTGTTCGTCGCTCAAGGTTTTGACAAATTCAATAACTTTTGAGAAATTATCTTCAAATTCAGTCAAAGTTTCTGACAAATCACGATCTTTATTATCTTCAAAAATCTGAATGTTATACGCCTCAATAGATTTTTCGCGTTTGCCTGCGCCACCTGATAATTTGTCATTAATACGCCAGATCATAAAATTTTCCCACCAGACAATATGGGCGATAAGGTCTTTTACAGACCAATCAGCTTGAGGACCTGGGCGTTTTATCATGTGTTCATCAGTGAGGGATTGCCAGATTGCAGCGAAGGATTGGCGATCTAAATGAATACGGTTCAGCATATCTTGCTTACTCATAAAAGGCAGATTATCACTCATAGTTATTAGTCTAAGCCTCCGTAAGGTTCAACAAATGCAAGAATTTCATCCATTGTTGGCGTAAAGTTCGCGCATCCATGCTCAGTGACGACAATTGCACCACAGGCATTGCCTAAGCGTGCCGATTTGTACCAACTCCATTCATTGACATAGCCATAGATGAACCCACTTCCGAAGGCATCACCCGCACCAAGAATATTGGTGATTTCAACAGGAAAACCCTCTGCATCTATGATTTGACCATCAGGCAAGTGAATCCTTGCGCCTTGTGCGCCTACTTTTTCAACGACGGCTTCAAGGGTATGGTGTAGCATCTGTTGGATATTGGTATCGCTATCCCCTGCGACTTTGGTATCAGATACTTGGGAATGTGTGAGCGACATTTTGCTTGCATCATCAAGCATCGCTGCATTGATTTCATCTTCTGTGCCAATGACGACATCAACAAGTGGTAATACAGCGCGAATTTGTACACCGAAAGCACGCACATCATGCCATTGGTCAGGACGAAAATCGACATCTAGCACCACTTTTGCCCCTGATTTTTTAGCACGTTCCGCAGCAAACATGGTTGCACTACGGGAAGGCTCTTTGCTGAGATTTGTGCCAGCAAATTGAAATACCTTGCAATCGTCAATCGGCGCGTTAAGGACATCATCTATCGTGAGATTAATATCAGCGCAGTTATCACGATAATAGACTAGAGGAAATTTATCGGGCGGTTCGATGCCTAAGACAACAGCACTGGTACGATTCTCTGGTTTTATAGGGATAAATTGTGTTTCAACGCCTTCTTTATTGAGAAAATCGGTAATGAATTTGCCGACAGGATCATCACCCACAGCCGTCAATAAAACGGTCTTGAGTCCTAACCGTCGTGCGCCAACACTAATATTGGTCGGAGAGCCGCCAACATATGCAGCAAAACTACCAATTTGTGAAAAGGGAGTCCCAACATCATTTGAATACAAATCAATTGAACTGCGCCCCATGTGTAAGGAATCATAGGTTTTGGTCATTTTTTGTCCCTATTACTTGTAAAGTGTGGACACATAGCCCACATCTTTTTTTACTTAGAGACTATAAGGTCTCTTATCCTACTTCACTGAGTTTGACAGGTCGATTTTCTAAGAGTGATTGTTTCGCTGCCATTGCCATCACGACAGGCACACGTCCATCTTGCCCAGTCACAGGTACAACACGATCATTTTGGATAGCATCAACAAAGGCTTGTAACTCAATGCGATACGAATCCATGTAGCGCTCTAAGAAAAAATTCATTGGCAAACTAGCACGCGCAACACGTTGTGCATTACTAATGGAGACAGCATCAGGATAGAGATTGGTATTGGTGGCGCTGCCTTTGCTACCAAAGGCTTCCACCCGTTGGTCGTAACCATAAACAGCTTGACGACTATTATCAATCGTACCGATTGCACCATTAGCAAATTTTAGTGTGATAATCGCGGTATCAATGTCACCTGCTACGCCAATAGCCTCATCAACCAACACTGCGCCTGTTGCATAGATTTCTTCAACATCACCAAAGAGGAAGCGTGCCATATCAAAATCGTGAATGGTCATATCGAAGAACATACCTCCTGATACTTTGATGTAGTCAATTGGAGGCGGTGAAGGATCACGGCTGATGATATGTAGCAGTTGCGGTGTCCCAATTTCATCGGTTTGAATCGCTTGCTTGATACGCGCAAACGTCGGATCAAAACGGCGATTAAAGCCAATTTGCAATTGCACGCCAGCAGCAGCAACAGCACTTAATGCTTGGTCAATTTTCGCAAGATCAGCAGCAATTGGCTTTTCACAGAAAATGTGTTTACCTGCCTGTGCAGCATCAATGATGAACGGCGCATGGGTATCGGTTGATGAGGCAATGATGACTGCATCAACGCCTTGGTAATTAATCGCTTCTAAGTGATTATCCGTATGGAAAGCGATGTTATATTCAGTTGCGAGTGATGAAGCACTGGCTGCATAGAAATCTGCTACAGCAACAATGTTTGCATCTGGGATAGCTGTCATGATTGCTTGTGCATGAACTTTGCCGATTCTTCCAGCACCAATCAAGGCGATATTAAGTGTCACAGTATTAGAAACTCCAGTTTGGGTTAGTTATTATCTTCAATTTCGGCACTACGTTTCATCACTTCTGGTTTGAGTGGTGCGACACGATCTTCATCTTCTTTTTCGTGATGTACCTCATCAACTAACTGGGAAATGGCACTATCTGAACTAAATTCACGCAATTCATGTTCAAGTTTTTCGAGTTCGTCGCCACCTGACATCATGCGAATCATTTCTTCGCGCGAGAGTTGTGATTTGTTGAATGTACCAAGTGTCTTCCCACGCTTGAGAATGGTAAATTGGTCACCAATTGGGTAAGCATGATGTGGATTATGCGTAATGAAGATGACCGCAATCCCTCTTTGTCGTGCTTGTGCAATATAGCGTAGCACTGTCCCTGCTTGCTTGACACCAAGTGCCGATGTAGGCTCATCTAAAATGAGCAATTTCGCGCCGAAATAAACAGCACGAGCAATCGCTACCGATTGGCGCTCACCGCCAGATAATGTACCAACAGGCTGATCGGGGTCGCGGATATCGATACCCATCTTTGACATTTCTTCACGCGCGATATGATTGGCTTTTTCGATATCAAAACTTTTGAAGGGTCCCCAGCCTTTTTCTGGCTCACTCCCTAAAAAGAAGTTACGCGCAATGCTCATCAGTGGCACCATAGAAAGGTCTTGGTACACCGTTGCTATGCCTTTATCAAGGGCATCGCGTGGGGAATTAAAATCAACAAGTTCACCTTCAACTCGATATTCACCAGAACTAGGTTTGTGAACCCCTGATAGCGTCTTGATGAGGGTTGATTTACCTGCACCATTATCCCCCAGTAAGCACATGACCTCACCGGGCATAACGGTCATACTAATATCACTGAGCGCGATAACGCTACCAAAGTATTTCGATATATTTTTGACTTCAATGACAGGCGTTTTTTTACTCATGATTATCGACCTCCGAGTGCTTGTTTGCGGACGAAGTTATTGACTAGGACAGCGATAATAATTAACGCACCGAGTACAACACGGAATAATTCCGAATCAATACCAGCAGCAGGTACACCAAAACGCACCATGCCGTAAATTAATGCGCCTAACGCCCCACCGACAACCGAGCCATAGCCACCCGTGAGTAATGTACCACCGATAACTGCTGCCGAAATTGCATAGAGTTCTTGAAGATCACCGCGTAAAGACGATGCACTCTGAATCCCAAATAATTGGATTTGTGCAAGCAACCATGCTGCTGCACCTGTCCCCATGAAGAGTGTAATTTTGACACGATCCACTGGCACGCCTGTATTACGCGCAGCATTTTCATCACCACCGACTGCAAAAATCCAGTTGCCAAATTTTGTGCGGAGCAAAATCCATGTTGCAAGCAAGATTAACCCGACCCACCAAAGGATTGATACATCAAAATCAATGGTGGATGTAATGGTTGTGACTTCTCCACTGAAACTAACGCGCTCGGTTACTTTCGGCAGGGTGAAAAATGCGGAGTGGAAAAATGGTCGGAATGCTTGCCAATTTTCAATTTTACTAGCTAAGGCATCCACGTTTGATGTGCCTGATGCCGCCAATGACATCGCAATGGTTGCACCACGCACCGCAAACAGTGACCCTAATGTAATAATAAATGAGGGAAGTTTGGTACGCACAACCAACAATCCATTGAAGAATCCTATAGCAAGCGCAATAACGAGAGAGAGTACCATAGCGATAGGAAGTGGGAAGCCAAAGGTTGTTGCAAAAATTGCGGTTGCCATTGTTGCTGCACCCATCGTTGAACCAACGGAGAGATCAAATTCTCCTGAAATCATCAATAGGGTGACGGCAACTGTGAGTATACCGAGTTCAGATGCCGTTTCGAGGAATAAAGATGCCCCACTGGCACTCCAAAAATCGTTGCCTGCTACAACCGCAAAATAAACCCAGATAACAATTGCTCCTGCGAGTGCGCCTGCTTCTGGACGACGGAGTATTTTTCGTAATAAACTCGCCTCTTTGACGCGCTCATCACTTATTTTAGTCTTTGTATCTTGTACATTTGTAGTCATCAAAAAGACCTTTTTTTCAATAAAATTCTTTAGGTATTATGATATTTTTTAAGGAAGGGAATTCATTGGGTAGCCAAGACCACCCAATGAATTTATTGATAGAAGATTATCAGGACTGATCGTGTTTAGCGTGTACCGCGTGCGCTGTATTCAATAACTGCGTCTGCTGTATCTGCTGTAACAAAACCGGGACCTGTTTGTACAACGATGCTACCGGGTGTATTGAGATTGCTTACATGGAGGTACATATAAACAATAGCGAGGTAACCTTGTGTGTATTGTTGTTGGTCAATAGCGAAGAGTACTTCACCACTGCTGATCGCACCCAAAACTTCTGGTGAGAGATCGAATGTTGCTAGAGCAACGACACCGATAAGACCTTCTTCGCGCATTGCTTCGAGAACGGGTACTGCTGCTGATGGACCTAATGTGAAGACACCGTTGATGCTTTCATCTGCGCCAAGTGCTGCGAGAACACGATTTTGTGTATCTGTAGGATCATTGAGATCAACTTCTAGAACGGATACTGTTCCGCCAGTTTCTGCCATTGCATCAGCAAAACCACCACAACGGAGATCGAGAGCAATGTTACCAACTTCTTGGTTAACACAGATCGCATTGGTTACGCCTGCTGCAGCCATACGTTGACCACCACCGAAACCTGCTTCATATTCTGTTTGTCCAATGTGAGCAACTACGCCGAGATCAGCAGCAACATCACTACCTGAGTTGATGCTAATGACAGGAATACCTGCTGCAATTGCTGCGCTGATTGATTCTTCGAGTGAGGAAGGATCAGGATTTGAAACGATCAAACCATCAGGTGCGCTAGCAACGGCTTGGTCAATCAATTGTGACATGGCAACCATATCAAATGTTTCTGGTGCATTGTATTCGGTTACTACACAATCGAATTCTGCATCAGCATCGGCAACACCATTAGAAACAACTGACCAGAATGGATCACTTGCTTGACCATGTGTAACGACAACGATGCGGTAGGTCGTTTCGCAGTCTTGTGCTTGTGAAGGAAGCGCAACAACTGCTACGAGGAGAAGGCTCAAGATGAGACCTAAACGGAAGACTTTATTCATTATTCTTTACTCCAAAAAATAAAATTAGATACAAAAAACCCGTTCACTATGACATCCACAAAAGTGCAGCGAACGTTAGTGAAATAGATACCATATTTAGTCACAGTTGTCAATAAATATTGAATAATCATCTAAAACTATGTATATTGATGGTTATTATGCAACAATGGAGATAGATCATGCGAGAAATACAATCATTAGCGAGAGGTCTGCAAATTATAGATCTACTTGTCAATTCCCAGAAGAAATTAGGTGTCACAGAACTCGCAAGCCTACTAGATGTCGATAAAAGCACGGCTTCACGACTGGTACAAACATTACAGAATTATGGTTATGTTCAGCAAGAAAGTAATTCACGCGGATATATAACGGGAAAACGCTTACATAGCATTGGTTGGCAATTAACCAACCGCTATTCATTACGTGAGCTAGCAAAGCCATTCCTTGATTACTTAACGCTTGAAACAGGAGAAAGTTCACATATCGGTGTTTATTCTTCAGGTAAAGCCCTTGTAACCGATGATGTGCAACCACAAAATTCGTTATTGCGCGTCGTGAGTAATTCTGGGCGCTTAATCTATTTACATAATACGGCACTAGGTAAAAGTTTAATTGCCTTTGGCGATTTCCCCATGCCGACTGAATTATCAGCGTTTACTGCAACAACGCATACAACATTAGAAGCGCTTGAAGATGATCTAGCACTCACCCGTCTGCGTGGGTATGCCGTTGATGATGAAGAAAATGAATCCGGTGTGCGCTGCATAGCTGCTCCTGTCTTTGATTCGATGGGGGTTACGGTTGCTGCAATTGGCATTTCAGGACCAACTGTTCGTGTGGAAGCAAGGCGAGTTGAACAGATTGGGATGTTAGTAAGAGATGTTGCGTGTCAACTATCTAATAAAATGGGATATGATGATATTTATCCCAATTCAGATAATAGTGAGTCTTGACAAGTTTTCACATTATGCGACAATAGTGATTGTATAATTTTTCACAATATAAAATTCCTTTATTACGATCTTGTACTTTTAAGTTCCGTAAAGGTTAAACAACAATGGAAAATCGTTACTTTGTAAAATTCATTGGCACAAAAAACGTCACCCTCGCAGTCGCTCGTAACCAAGATGAAGCTGTCGTTTTACAACGCAATCAATTTGAAGAAACCACTCAATCATTTTATAGTTGGGTGCAGTCCCAAACACAAACAATCCGATAAATAACACTCAAAATGAATCAATGCTTATCAAAAGTCTCTCTAATTTTAGGGAGGCTTTTTAAGTTTTGAATGGGTCAGCATAAGACAAATAACAAATGAAATCTCATATTAAGGATGTCTCGATAAGAAAAAATGTACTAGCAAACCTACATGATTAGGGCATTTGAGTAAGGATAATAATTAATTCTATGATGGTAACAATCTGTGATATAGTATAAAAATCTATGATTATTACAAATAATTTAGGTCATAATATCTTCTAGTACTCACTCATAAATTATATTGAGGCAAAACTTGAACTATCTCCAAAAGAAACTCGCTATACTCATCGTACTATGCTTAACAAGCATCACATTTGGCATGGTCTCCGCGCAGGATCAAACTATTGATCTACCAGAATTATTTACATCCCAAAATTCAATTGCATTTCGGTATCCAACAGGCTGGACAGTCACAGAAAATACGAGCTTTGTGAGTGTTAGCGACGGCACAATCACTATTGAATTTTATACAGAAACATTGACTGATTCTATTTTACAACTGAGTGATGATACCGAAGATGGTATCCGACAATTCTTTAGCGCACTGGGAGTCACCTATACTGGTGACACAACGATTGAATTGAATGATGAAACAGTTATTGGTGGATTTCAAATCACTGAGGGTCAAGGGCAGTATGCCTTACTAGGTATTGGTGCATTAATGCCACCACCGGGATGGGCATTTATTCATGTTAAGGGGAATGCGATTGATTTATTAGGTAGCACGGATACCTTCTTAGCGATTATCAATACCTTTGGGCGCTTACAGACCGTAGATGGGTCATCATCCACAAATACGACAACGACAAATGGTGCAGTAAGAAATCCACAAGCACAGCCAATTGCTATTGTCGTAGAACCACCTGAGCCTTGCATTATCAGTACGACAACAAATACCGCAGAAATCCGCGTTGGTCCGGGTACAAACCGCAGTGTTTTACGAAGCCTTGCACCCAACAATCCAGTCACTGTAACGGGTACAACAACTGTAGATGGTGCGATATGGTGGCAACTAGATAAAACTCAAGCTGCACCCGGACAACAAGCTAATGAAACATGGGTTTTAGCCTCACAAGTAACAAGCGTTGGGGATTGTGATGCAATCGGCAATGCGGCTGCACCACCTATTATCCGTGCGCCACGCACAGGAACAACTAATTCAGGAACAAGCAATCCGGGAGTTGATCCAAGTACACGTCCAGTCCCTGATACAAATTCCGATGAGGTCTTTATCGATTTCTATGCACGTTTTGAAACAATTGGCATTGGGGAATGTACAGACCTCAATTGGTATGTAGAAAATGCTTCCGAAATTTACTATCAAGGTTTCTTGGTATTTTCATCGAATAGTTCCTCTACAGAATGCCCTACTGAAACAACAACGTACTATTTAGACGTTTATGACGACGATCAGAATCTATTTACACGATCAGTCACTGTCGTTGTTGATCAAAATATTGTCTTCTGTAGCTTTGAAAACATCCCATTCTTTGAAACAGGGTCTGTCACTGCGGGTAACGAAGCCTATCATTATATTGACCTCGATGCGTGTGCAGGCGAACGTAGAATATGGATTGAGATGTTTGCAACCAACACGGCTGTAGATGGCTTAGATCCGTTCATTGATGTCTTCATTGATAATATCTATGTTGGTAGCGATGATGATGGCGGTGGATTCCCACATGCCTACATTGAAATCACAATTCCAGCAGGCGCGACATTTATCTCAATGACTGTGAAGGGTTATAATTTCAACTCGGGTGGTGCTTATGAAATTTTGGCTGATTATCTGCCCTAATTTTGTGTAAGCCTCAGCAAAAATAGTCACATTCAGAATACCCTCATCATTGTATGAGGGTATTTTTGTTCCGACGGAATACAACTATCCTCAATCAGTGTTAATTTGAGTAGAATAAGGCTGCATTCAATCAATGAAATGAGATGATGATAGATATGGACAATTCACTTTTACGCGGATTATTAGCAGGGCTTGTGTTAGCAGGCGTGGGAATCGGCTTATTTTTCTTGTTGTATTTTGTTATTTTGCCAGAGACAGAGTCATTAATTCGCTTGATGGTTTCGCTGATTGCGCCTCCGATTGCGATGTTATTGCTTGTCGGTGGGTATTTTATTCTGAGCCAAGATGAAGATGCAGCATAATCTTTAGCTGATATTCTTTGAAAATTTGAGAACTAAAACAACAGGTATATCTGCTTGATAAGTTGGTTCTTGAATAGCATTGAGTATCAATCCGTGCTGCTGTGCTATGGTGAAATAATCAGATAGTTGATGGACATAATGCTCGACTTGGTAAGTCGTATTGTTAATTGAGAATGTCCGTCTTGCGCCTGATAAAAATTGGTACGGATGAAAATCACTTATTAAAATGACTCCATTGGGTTTAAGAATACGACTCATCTCTCGCAAGCTGAGATCAATTGTCGGTAAGTGCCCTAGTGCTAAACCACACAATATGACATCAACAGTGTTATTGGCTAATGGAATGTATTCAGTGCTTGCACAGGCAGCATTTTGAATCACGCGCTGTTGGAGCATATCGACGCTATTATCTAAGCCAATGACGGTTGTTGCCCCTGAATCTTGAGCAATTTTCCCATAACGCCCTGTACCACAGGCTAAATCTAGGACAATTTTATCTTGTAAGCGTGGCATCAATTGTAATATGCTTGTTTGTTCAATTTGCATCAACACATTGTGTGCCTCAGCAGGATATGAGTCTACCCATAGAGCATAAGCATCAACACTTGATAAGAGTGGGAGACTATCAGGTTGAATCTTAGTCCTAAAGCGCTGTAATATTTTTTTTATCATAAGCTATTAGCGTGCCACCGTTAGTAAGACTTGTTCGACCCATTGTAAGAATAAATGATTATTGGTGTTATAAACCATACGTGTGGATGGTGGCAAAAACAACCACATATAAGCAATACGACGACGTTCTTCTCGATCTGTGTTTTGGATTAAGTGATGACACCAACGTGGATACATCCGTAGTGTATCTTTGTATTTATGAAGCAAGCGAATAAAAACACCTGATAAGGCAAAAAGTGGGATTGCAATCATCATTCCTAAACCAAAGACCAATTCAGAGCTAAAATACCAATAGAGTGATACATACATAAAGACCACGCTCCACAGAGTAAATACAATCAGGGGGCTGAAGATATGCTCCTCGCCATATTGTTCAAAGCTAGCAAGAAGTGGGTCTTTATAAGCTCCGATGAGTACAAAAAAAGACCGTACTACCATCGTAAATGTTAGAAGCGTTAAAATCGCTAGAATTACCATTGTTAATCACATTCGCATTAGGCTACGTGGTCCTTTATATAAAGGACACACACACGTTTCACATTCTGGGCGATGGCCTGTGCGGTAAGCATGGCGTAAATCTTGCGCGGCATCCCAATTGATTGCTTGTGGTAAGCGCTCGCCTGTTGGGTGTAAGCGCCCATAAGTTGGCAAGAAATAACACGGTCGTAATCTGCCATCAACTTCTATGACGGTGCTAAAATGAGGTGCATTACAGCGTGGACGTTTGAATCCTGCTATATTATGCAACTTTCTAAAATAGGCTGTTAGGTTATTTTGCAATTTTTGCGGTGATTCTGCAATTGTACCATCCGCGAAAGCATCTGCGTATGTGATTGCTAATTGGTCAATAGATCTTTCAAGATCATCTATTTCTGATAAGGTCAATGCGCCTGTTGCTAAGTTGGGATCACGATTACCAAATGCGATGGGGTTACTCACATCAATAGCAAGGAAACTGATTGTATTCACATGATGTTGCAAGCCAACATCAATAATTTGTGACATTTCTCGAAAATTACCTTGTTGGACGGTTGTACGTGTTGTGACGGGTATATCAGCAGCGACTAGTTCGTCAATACCATCCATAATGAGGTCGAAAGCATCGACACCTCGTAATGCTTCATAGGTTGCAGCATTCCCACCATCAAGGCTAATAATCACTTCATCGACAGCGTTTATTACACGTTCTGATTGCTTGCGAAGTAATAAACCATTGGTTAATAGCATGACGTGTACCCCTTGTGCGGAAAACAATTGTGCGATTTGATCCCATTCAGGATGTTGCATCGCTTCTCCACCACTAATCAGTACCCAACGTACACCGAGTTCAGCGCAAGTTTCAGCAATACTTTGAGCAAGCGCAAGTGGCATATTTCGGCGCGGATTCTGCCAAATATCGCAAGAAACACAACGGCTATTGCAGCCATCTGTAATATATAAAACAAGTAAGGGTAAGGTATGAAGTTTGTCACTCGTTAGATTTAGCAAATTCTTCACGCGCATCATGGAGCATTTCCCGTTACAATAAGACAATAATAAATGTTATTTTTTACAGCAATAAGCGTATCCTATAAAGAGTATATAGCAACATGACCATTTATTGGACGAATGTGTTACAATTCACGGTTATAATATTGAATCGGCTCATTTTTTGTGACATCTTATGATTAATCCTAATCTGATTAAAGAAGGGCAAGGTCCGCACATCGCGTTCCTAGAAACGCCCGACGCATCACGCATTGCTGAAACCCTTGTTGCCTTCGCTAATACAGAAGGTGGCATTATTGTGATTGGCTTGACAAAAGACGGTCAAATTGCGGATGCAGCATTGGATGCAACAGCAATGGAAGCAGCCATGCAAGCAGCAGATAGTTTATATAATCCTGTTGTTGTTGTGGATAAATGGGAAGAAATCCAACTCAAGTTTGATGAAGCGCGTAATTTAGAAATTATTCCTAAACCTGTTGAGGATGATACACCGTTAACGCTTGCAATGGTATTTGACGACAATTCCGATGCCACGCAACAAGACAAAGCATCCGAAACTGACACAACTGCCCTTTTAGATGATGAAAAAAAGGCTGATATAGTCACAGACGACGATAAGTCATCTGGAAAAGTAATAACAGATGAGCCAAGCCCCCAAAAAGATGATACAACGCGTATCACAACAACATCGGCAACAACGGTCTATGCTGTGCGCGTGCCACGTAGTATTGAATTGCACGCACTTGCTGATGGACGGGTATTGATCCGTAGTGGTGATGCAAATCGCCCACTCGGTGGACAAGAAATTTTACGGCTTGCAAGTGCCAAAAGCACAGGCGATTTTGAAACTGAAGTTGTGCCAAGCGCAAGCAAAGATGATTTTAGCCGTGAAATGATTGAAGAATATCTTGCCAAGCGTGCGGAGCGTACTAAGCGCCCATACAATGGTAAAATTGACGATTTATTACAAGAAATTGGTGCGATTACGCCCGATGGAAAACCAACTGTTGCCGGTATTCTGATGTTTAGTGATTATCCGCAACAATGGTTGCCACAAAGTAGTGTGGTTTTTGCAAAATTTGTCGGCAAAACACCACGCGGAGAAAGTGGTCTTGCAGGCTATACGCGTCGTGAGGAGCTTACCGGTCCTCTACCACGTTTGATTGAAGCCTCATGGAATTTGATATGGGGTGAAATGGCAGTGAGTGCTGTAGTAAAAGGACTCGAACGCGAAGAACGCACCGAGTATCCACAATTTGCCGTGCGTGAAGCAATTGTGAATGCAATTTGCCATCGGGATTATCGCTTGAGAGGTCGTCGTATTGAATTACGGATGTATTCAGACCGCCTTGAGGTGATTTCACCGGGCGGATTACCGGGCTTCATCACTGTAGAAAATATTAAAGATGAACACTTTAGCCGTAATCCACGCATTGTTAATGGCTTATTTCAGTGGGGTTACATCGAAGAATTAGGGCTTGGGATTGATCGTATGATCGAGGTTATGGAACAAGCTGGACATCAACCACCGAACTTTGATGCGCGTCCCTATAGCTTTGCCGTATCGCTCCAGAATGAACGCGAGAAACCTAAGCCACCTGATTGGATGCGAGATACCAATCATCGGCAAGCAAAAGCCTTACAATATATCCGCGATAACGGTTCAATTACGAATCGTGAGTATCGCTCATTAATTGATGATGTTTCAGCAGAGACATTACGCCTTGATTTGGTTGACATGATTGAGAAAGGGATTCTCATTAAGGTTGGCTCGAAAAAAGGCACACACTATATCCTGAAGTAACAATGGATTTTTGAATGCAAACAGATATTTTCATCAATAGCATCTATAGTTTACTCATGATTGCTGAATTAGTGATTATGCTAATTGTAATCGTGAATTATGGCAAACGGGCACAAAAAATAGCGTTTGCCTTTATGTCTTTAGCAAGCATCGTTGTTACTGGCTTGCATATCATCGCGCCTGATTGGGTCATTGCGAATCAGATTAGCCGTGATTATGTTATCTGGCTTGGTCTGATCGCTACGGCGATAATATTCGGTAGCTTGGTCTTAGACGATGTTGCTACAACGAAAAATTCGATGCAAACCCGACGTATTTGGGCAATTATTAGCGCGATATGGGCAATTGGGTTCATCATTGTTGGTGCAATTAGTGATCCCCTATTTGCAGGTTGGGCATCATGGTTTGAAGATATACCACTCATCAGTGCGAGTGTTGGCGCGGGTGGCTTCATTATCTATTCAATTTACTTAATGGGTATTACAGGGTATCTCTTTTATACAGCATCAATGCCTGAAGTCGCTAATCGTGCTGCATTTTGGTTCATGACAACAGCACTCCTGTTGATAAGTATCATTGTTATCGCAACAGGATCACTGATATTTTCAGTTATTGGTTTGATTGGTTTATACCTTGGCATGATCGTGACAGCATATGGTGTCCGAAATTATCGTGTTGGTGATGTACGAGAAACTGTCCTCAGTATTGCGCGTACCTTGAGCGTGATTACTTTATCGTGGGCGCTGATCTTTGCGACTTTATATTTTCTAACGAGTTCACAGCTTGCGAGTGATCTACTAACAGGCGATGCCAATCAAGACACATTGCTAATAGCGCTATTTGCACTGATTATTGCTGGCTTGCTTGTACCTGCGCGTCATGTTATTCGCCTTATTTTTGGACAGGTGATGCCTCAAAAACGTCCTAATCTCGCAAAGGCGACGGCTCAATATAGCCAATTGGTTGCGCGCGCTGCCACCGTAGAAGATGTTGTGATAGCAACAACCCAAACGATTAATCGTGTTATTGGTGTACGACGCTCTGCATTAATTTTGATTAACAATACAGTGCGCGTGAAAGATTCAGTCGAATTGATAGTGCTAGAAGATGGCTCAAGCCTGACAAGTCCGACGGCTGTTGGTTATCTGCACGAGAAAAGCCCAATTTATTACACCTTAGCCGAGCAAAGTACACCACTTGGACAATACGATATAGATTATGCACCCATCTTTGCCAATACTGCGCCTCAAGAACGGCAATTCTTCAGCGATATGAAGTTAAGTGTTTTTGTCCCTATTTCTGCTGATAATCGTTTGATTGGTTTGTTGGCGAGTGGCGCAAAAATCAACGATACGCCTTATTCACGCGCAGATATTGAAACGATCTCTGTGATTGGTCAACAGGTCGGAACAGCGCTGAGAAGTGCGCGTTTGATCGATGATTTACAACATCTCAATGATAGTATGCGTGTGCTCAATAAACGACTTGAAGGCGCAAAAGTTGAACTCGAAAAACTAGATAATATCAAAACCGATTTCATCACGATTGCTAGTCATGAATTACGGACACCATTGGCACAAATTCGCGGTTATACCGATATTCTTGATAGCTTAAATCAAGCCAATGCGCTCAAAGAAGGTCAAGCCGATCAATTGGTTGGTAATTTGCGGAAGTCAACTGAGCGGATGGAAGAATTGATCTCTGCAATGTTGGATGTAAGTCAAATTGATGTTAATTCAATGGATTTACGCTTTATCCGTACATCACCCGAAACGATCATCAAAATGGCACTTGAACCCTTACGTGATCCTGCGGAAGAACGCAATATTGAAGTCATACGGCATAGTGCTAAAGATTTGCCTAACATTGAAGCTGATTTACAACGGATGGTGCAAGCGGTTCGTAATATTGTTCTCAATGCGATTAAGTTTACGCCTGATGGTGGCAAAATTGAAATTAGTGCCGTGCTTGACCCTGCCAAACATGAGACAGGCGTTGATAGTATCTTGTTCAAAATTGCCGATACAGGTGTTGGGATCGATAAGAAAGATATTGAATTTGTTTTCAATAAATTTTATCGTGCCTTTGATACGCAACTACACTCAACAGGCATTTACAAGTTTATGGGGGCAGGTCCCGGATTAGGTTTGACAATTGCTAAGGGCATCATTGAGGGTCATGGTGGGCATATCTGGGCGGAAAGCGATGGGCATGATATGAACAATCCACGCGGAACAGTCTTCTATGTACGCTTACCTGTACAACCACCATCAGGCACACGGCGTGTATTACCATTTGAAGCCGATATGAACCGTACCCAGCTACCTATGGGTCGTATGCAGTAAATCTATTCAGGTCGGGCAACATTCAGGTTGTCCGAATGAGCATCGTTAGCCCTTATACGTCAATTGCTAGTAGCAAGATAACAAAAGTCCTCACAACTGCGAGTTTGCTCAATTATAAAAGATATGATGATAGATAGTCGATTATTGGCGTTCGAGGCGTTGACGGGCAGACGCAACAAAACTCGTAAACAAGTTTTCCATGCGTTTATCATCATCTACAAGGTCTTCAGGATGCCATTGAACAGCGAGTACAAATTGCTTTTCGGGAAGTTCAATGCCTTCGATGATGCCATCGGGAGATGTCGCACTGATGGTTGCATTAGGGGCAACATCGCGCAAGGCTTGATGATGCAAACTATTGACAGGCACGGTGGGATGGTCAGCACCTATAATGGATGCTAACAAGGTATTTTCTGAGATATGCACATCGTGCAAAATGGTATTACGGGCTTCTTCTTGTGGTGATGTGATGCCATGGCGGAGGGTTGTTGTTATGCGTGCAGGAATATCTTGTGTGAGCGAGCCACCGAGTGCGACATTCAGCACTTGAATCCCACGACAAATACCAAAAACAGGCAAATCATCCGCAATTGCCCATTGCGCCATTGCGATTTCCATTGCATCGCGTTCGTCGCTTATATCATAGAGTTTTATATCGGTTTCAGGTTCTGATTGGTAGCGTTCAGGATTAATATCACCGCCACCGGGTAGCATAACGCCATCGAGGCGCTCATAGATTTCACGCAAGGTATCAAGCGATACCATTGATGGAATAAGAACAGGTAAGCCGCCAGCATTTTCGATTGCGGCGGCATTTTTCCCGTAACAGACATCATAGCGCCAGTCTGTTGTCGGCTTGATATAGTTGTAAGCCGTAATTCCAATGAGTGGTCGTGGCATGGGTATTAACTTTGGCGACGACGACGTTCCTTGAGACGCGCTGATTTACCGCGACGATCACGTAGGTAGTACAATTGTGCGCGACGTACTTTAGCACGACGTAAAATATCAATTTTTTCGATACGTGGGCTATTCACAAGGAATGTACGTTCAACACCAACACCATTTGTTGCGATACGACGCACGGTGTAATTAGCATTGTTACCACCTTTACGTGCGCGGATAACAACACCTTGGAAAGGTTGTACACGTTCACGGTTACCTTCAACAATGCGGACATAAACGCGCACTGTATCACCAACTTCGACAGGGATATAGTCGGGTGCTGGTGTTTGTAATGATTGAATAAGTTCGTTCACAGCTATCTGCCTCTCTTGTTAAACATCATCTGATGTTTTAATTTTTTCTCGGATTTAGCGAAGGCGAATTATATCATGAAGCCAAGAAAGACAACAAGGGCGCATGTGGCTCAAAGTTGCAAATATCGTGCCACACGGAGCAATGCAACGATTGTTTTAGCTTCGATGATTTCCCCTGTTTCAATTAATTGGAGTGCTTGGGTCATTGGCATTTTCAGCGATTCAACAAATTCATCGTCATCTTGCTGTAGTGGCGCATATTCATAGGCGGTTGCATAGTAAAGGTGAATGTATTCAGTGGTGTAACCCGGTGCAACATAAACACCGCCTAGCGATTGTAGGTTTAAGGGGCGGTAGCCTGTTTCTTCTTGTAATTCGCGCCCAACGGCTGCAAGCGGGTCTTCATCAGGTTCTAATAAGCCTGCTGGAATTTCCAGTGTGACCTGCCCTGCTGCTAATCGGAATTGCTTAACGAGCAAGACATTATATGCTTCATCAAGCGCAACAATAGCAACTGCCCCTTGGTGATAGATTATTTCGCGTTTGCTTTGTTGACCATTTGGTAGATCGACATCATGAACTTTAAGATTTACGATACGTCCTTTGAATATATCTTGGGTTGCGAGAATTTTTTCTTCCATTATCAATCCTCCACTTAAATAGAAAAAGGTGGCACATAAGCCACCTTCTGTTTTAATGAACTGTCTATCTGCTAGGTATTGACTACGCAGATGGGATACAGAGTACATCACCCATGTTGATACGTCCGATATTGATGATACCGTTGACATTCGCAATGGATTGTACGGAAACACCATATTGTAAAGAAATTTGGAATAGGGTGTCGTATTGTTGTACTGTGTATTGTGTGATACAACCGAGACCTGTTGTGGTTGTTGCACCGCCACCTTGACCAAGTCCTGCAAGATCAGTACCACCTGTACCCAATGTTGAATTCAACTGGAAGTTCGTTGGTACGGGTGATGGTGTTGAGGTTGGTAATGGTTGTGCGCCTGTTGTACCACAGCTATTGATAATAAGGCGTTGCCCAATGCTAATAATATTCGCATTGACGATGCCATTACGTGTGGCAATATCAATGACTGGAATACCATAATAGAGTGATAGGCGGAATAATGTCTCGCCAGCACGCACTTCATGCACACAATCTGCCCCTGAAACAAAGACCGTTGTTGCAACTTCGAGGTTACCACCATCAAGGGGTATATCGGTTGCGAATGGTGTACTGGTGAAACCAAATTGCGTTGCAGCAGCTTGCGTCAATGGCGCAGATGCTGTCTGTGTTGCTTCTTCGATCAAAGTTGTCGCACGCAATTCAAAGGGATCTGGTGTATTGGTTGCTAATAGATCATCTGCTGCTTGTGCGACAGCAATTGGTGTTGATGTTTCTGTTGGGGTTGATGTTTCCGTTGGTGTTTCTGTCGAGATGCTAGAAATCGGAAGATCAGCCGCAGTTGCCTCGGTTGGTATATCTGTTGGTGTTTCTGTTTCTGTCGGAATTGGTGTCACAAGCAATGATACAGCTTGTCCTTGTGCGTCATCCCCTACTTGTTGAAAACAAGCGGTCACGGTAAGCATCACAAAGATAAATAAGACGACTGTCAGCCAACGTTTTTTAAGTATCCCCATATGAGAATTATCCTCTGGGTGTATTTAACCCGATTAATCACGAATCTACGCCCCTATTATACGGAAGATTGTCAATTCCGCCAAAGTTATTTTGGACTAAATCGAACTGTAACAGCAATTCCCGTATCTTTCGACCCCGTCATAGTGAACTTGACCCCATAAATTTCCGACATTTGCTTAACTAATGCTAATCCAAGCCCTAAACCTTGTTGCTCATAATGGTCGCGCTCAAATTGCATAAAGGCATTAATATCTTGTGTTTGTTCGATGGTCATCCCACGTCCGTGATCTATGATATGCAAAACATACTCATCATCTTGCATATAGCCTTTGACAATAACTTGTTGTTTTTGTTTAGAAAATTTGAAGGCATTATCAATAAGTTCTTCAACAATTTTGGTGCAATGCTCATCGTTAATTATCAAATCTGGTGCATCAGCAACATTCATTACGAGATCACCCGTGCGATTATGTGAATTAGCAAGTGCATTGGCTTGAGAATGAACAATGAGGTGAAAGCTATTTGTAGTGTCTGTATGATGATTCGCTTCGATGCCATTTTCAATTAAGAGTTTTAAGCGAACATAGAGCAGGTAATTTTCGACCACACGATAGAGACGATACCCTGCTGAGTGTATGTATCCTGACCAAGCAACCACTTGATCGGGTTTGAGATTATGGGCTTCGGATTGCAACATCTCTGAGAAACCAATGACGGTATTTAGCGGCGTGCGGAATTCATGTGGTAGGGCTAGAGCAATACTGGCTGCGAGGTCTTCAATACGACGATTGACTGCAGCGAGTTGTTCTTCGCGCTTTTTGAGTTGTGCTTCAATGCTATCGAGTAATTCATTCGCTAAAAATGGCTTTGTCAGAAAATCATCTGCCCCTAAAACCATCCCATAGCGTTGATCGAGATGTTCAGTTTTTGCAGTTAGGAAGATAAATGGAATAGCTGCTGTCATTGCATCTTCGCGTAATTTTTGCAGCACACCATATCCGTCTAAAAAGGGCATCATAATATCGCATACAATCAAGTCTGGCATTACGTGACGTGCTTGATCTACACCAACAAGTCCATTTTCAGCCCCTGCGGTTGTATATCCTTCAAGAGTTAACATTTCGATCACATCGTGACGTAGATCATCCGAATCTTCGATAACAAGAATCGTTTTATTTTTGGGGTCAATTTTTTCTTGAGACGCAGTCATCATATGATTTCCCACAATCGTCTGACTTTTACAATATATATAGTATATGTCGGAAATGAACCATACTCAATCAATTTTCAAATATTCAAGAGTAAAAGTAAGCAAATGCCTACAACAATGCGGTAAATTCCAAATGCGATGAAGCTATTGGTCGCAACATAGCGTAGCAACCATCCAATCGAAAACCATGCAACAATACCTGATACGATTGTTCCGATTGCAAGTAAAAAGAAGTCATTACTCGAAATGGTATCGAAGTCTTTGATGAGTGTATAGAGTGTTGCTGCACCTAGTGTCGGCATGGCTAAGTAAAATGAGAATTGCGTGGCTCGTTGACGATCCAAGCCTGATAACATGCCACCTAGAATAGACATCCCTGAGCGTGACATCCCCGGAATTAATGCGAGAACTTGCCAGCATCCTACTAATAATGCCTGCCGATAGGTTAGAGGCGTTGTTTCAATACTTGAAGGTGGTTCATCAGCAGCATCTTTTGTTTTGAGGAAATATTCTACGATGATAAACATGATACCGCCTACAATCAGTGCAATTGAAACGGTTGTTGGATTAAATAACCATTCATCAATTTGATCGCCAAAGAGCAAGCCCATGATGGCAGCAGGGAAAAACGCGATAATAATCCCGAGCCACAATTGACGGGCATTCTGATTAAGACGCGTATCTGATGAGATGACATTTTGCGTTTGTTGCAGTAATTCAGCACGATAAAATAAAATGACGGCAATTACAGCACCAATTTGGATAAAAATTTCAAATGTGCCTTCAAGATTATCAAATTGCAACAAATCAGATGTGATAATGAGATGACCTGTTGATGAAATGGGCAAAAATTCAGTCACCCCTTCAACAATACCTGCAATAACTGCGATTAACCAATCTGGAAATTCTGGCATTAAGCGCTCCTAAAAAAGCCGATTTGCGATGAACAAACCTAGCATAACCCCTAATAAACATAAGATATTTGTACCAAAGATGTAGATAAGCCCTACCAGCCAATCTTTGCTATTGAGCAAGGCAAAGCCTTCATTGGCATAGGTTGAAAATGTGGTATATGCACCAAAGAAGCCCGTACCAACCAATAATTTCACACTATCAGGCATGTTCAAACGACGGTCAATATAAGCTAAAAACAACGCTAATAAGAATGAACCTGTTATGTTCACGAAGGCTGTTCCGAGTGGCATTGCTTTCCCTAGTACGGGCGGAAAACGGGTTGCAATCCATGATGACAGGATATAGCGTGCATTTGCACCTAAAAATCCCCCAATACCAACCCATAATAATGCGTGCCACTGCATACGATTGTACCTAGTTGTCTTAGCGTGTAAAAGAAGTTGTTATGCTAAAGTGCTGATAGAGGATTGTCAACGTGGATATAGCTTATCAATGATATAACGCGCAACTCAGTGATAGTAATTGGATGGAGCGGACATTGTCGAGTGAGGATAGTATCCGTTATGATAAGCGCAATTATGACATATGATTGGTAAATTTTATGCAACGTTATTTGCGCCTATTGCGCGAAAATCCTGAATACACAAAATTATGGTTGGCGCAGGTTATTAGTTTAACAGGCGATTGGTTTAATACGATTGTGCTGATTGGTCTTATTTCCCAATATAGCAATAATTCGGCATTAGCAATTAGTCTGTTTTTGACCTTACGTGTATTACCCCCATTGGTATTTGGTCCTTTTGCAGGGGTTTTACTTGATCGCTTCAATCGTAAACATATTTTGATGTGGAGCAATCTATTACGGGCGCTCATTGTGCCATTATATTTATTTGCAAGTGGTCCTGAAACAATCTGGATTATTTATGTGGTTACAATTGCTCAATTCACCTTATCGACGGTCTTTGAACCGGGGCAAGGTGCAATTTTACCAGCACTTGTAAAGCCTGATGATATTGTAGAAGGCAATACTTTATTTAGTGTCACATGGTCGGTGATGTTGGCATTGGGTGCAATCCTTGGGGGATTATTTGCTTTTGTCTTTGGGGCGCAAGCGGCTCTCATAGCTGATGCAGCGACTTTTGCAGTTGCTGGCTTTTTGGTAATGTCGATTGATTATGATCCTGCTAGAGGACGTAAGTTATCCAAAGAATTAGAAATTCATGCGCCTGAAGAAGAAGATACAACTTTCTTAGAAGGCTTGCGTTATGTGCGTAAGACTCCGCAGATGGCAGCCGCCCTCTTTGTCAAATTTGCTCAGAGTTTTGGCAATATTGATACGCTTTTGAGTGTATTTGCAACACAGTTATTCGTGATCGGTGCAAATGGTGAATTATCGCAAGCTGTCTTATGGAGTGCGCTCGGATTTGGGGCGCTCATTGGTCCTATGCTCACTAACCGCGTCAACGATGGTAGCGTAACGAAGATGAGGCGCTTAATTAGTTTTGGCTTTGTGATGATGTTGGGTAGCTGGATTATCTTAGGCTTTGCCAATTCGTTAGTAATTGTAGCCATTGCGATTTTAATCCGCGCAATGGGTGGGAGCATCAATTGGACATATAGCAATATCATTATCCAAAAGAGCGCACCCGATGCGAAGTTGGGGCGCATGTTTTCGCTGGATACGGCAGGCTTTTATTTTGCAACGCTGGTTAGTACGATTGTGCATGGTTGGCTGATTGATTGGTTGGGTACAGATAATTTGCAATGGGTCATTTTTGGAACAATGCTATTTAGCTTGATTCCAGCATCCGTTTGGTTCTGGATTGTGCCACAACTGGAGAAGATGGAAGCAACAAAGTATCCGATAGCGGCTACGACAGGAGATTAAATATGTTTCAGTATGATCCTGCAATCATGGCACAATTTCCGCAAACAGTTGGTGGCGTTCTGATGGCAAGTGGCATGCAAAATTGTATGAGCGACGATGCCTTACTGGCATTGTATCAAACGGAACAGCAAGCGACCCTTGCACGGATTGGCGATACAGCACTGAGTGACTTAGCAACCCTTGCAGCATGGCGCGACGCTTTCCGTGCTTTTGGTGTGAATCCAACTAAAACACGCAGTGCGCCTGAAGCCTTGTTACGCCGATTAACAAAAAAAGGAGATATTCCGTCTATCAATACACTAGTTGATATTGGGAATTTAATCAGCATTCGTTATGCCCTACCTGTTGCGATATTTGATACACAGGCTTTAACAGGTACTTTAAAAGTGAGTTTCGCAGATGGTAGTGAACGCTTTACAGAATTAGGGAGTGACGAGATAAAGCATCCTGATGACGGCGAAGTTATTTTTTCAGATGAGACAGGTTTGGTGTTTGCAAGACGATGGTGTTGGCGACAGAGTATGCAAAGTGCTGCAAAACTAGAAACAAGTGATGCTATTATCGTCATTGAAGCGCAACATGCGAATGCTCAAACGGATATAGAACAAGCACAAGCCGATTTACATGCCTTATTGCTAGAATTTGCAGGGGGAACATATCAATCGGCAATTCTGAATCAAGAACAGCTTAGTTTCAAATTGGCTTAATGAGGTTAATTAGAAAACAAAAATCCCACTATGAAGTGGGATTTTTTGTTGCAGTCCGTAGGGGATTCGAACCCCTGTCTCCACCTTGAAAGGGTGGCATCCTAGTCCCCTAGACGAACGGACCAAATGATATTACGCTGTTATTGTTAAGCTAGCAGTCCGTAGGGGATTCGAACCCCTGTCTCCACCTTGAAAGGGTGGCATCCTAGTCCCCTAGACGAACGGACCAATTAGTTAACGAAGGGAAGTATACAAATCCAAACTAGGAAAGTCAAGGGCTTGCAGGATGAGTTTCAAATGATAAATAAGACCAAAAATGCTATATGCGCCAAAAATGATTTCTGGTCTGATATTTATTTCAAAGACCGAGAAATGCTTTTATCCTAAGAACAGATTCGGAGGCTTTAGTGCGCTTCTCGATAATGAGATTCTGGATTATTCAAAATAGGTGTTTGAGATTTGATATGAATCAATGGGTTCTTTACGCCCTTTTACAGCGAGATGACCACGTGTACGCCCAAAAACAAAATCTTGTGTTGCTTCAAAAACAGGCGCACTGACCAAAATCTCACCATTATCAGCCACACCTTGTAAACGGGCTGCAACATTGACGGTATCGCCGACGGCTGTGAAATCCATCAAGTTTTCTGAACCAACGTTACCCACAATTGCATTGCCTGTATGAATCCCAAAATTAACTTTTGTGCGGAGTTCTTCTGGCAATTCTTGCGCGAACCAATATAAATCATCTTGGATATGCAAAGCTGTTTTGACGGCACGCGCAACATGGTCAGCTTGTTCAATCGGTGTGTTATAGAGTGCCATCAGTCCATCGCCTAAGAATTTATCAATTGTGCCACCATATTTGAGAACAATCTTTACCATAAAGGTATGATAATCATTCAGTAATTGGAGCAAACGTTCAGGATCGGCATGTTCTGATAAGGTTGTAAAACCTTGTAAATCGGCAAATAAGACCGTGACGGCTTGCATTTGTCCACCGAGTTTTACGCGCGATGGGTCTTTGAGGAGTTCGTCGACAATTGAACTGGCAACGAAGCGTGAGAAGGTTTGCTTGATAATTTCTTGTTGTTCACGCAATTGTGCTTCTGTGGCACGCATGTCATCACTCGCTGCTTTGGAGCGTAGACTACGTTCAACACGGGCAATAAGTTCTCTAGGACTGTAGGGCTTTGTCATGTAGTCATCAGCGCCCGCTTCGATGCCATTTACACGGCTATCGACATCAGATTGTGCTGTGAGCATGATAACAGGGATATTGTGTGTCGCTTCTTCTGATTTTAAGATTCTACAGACTTCAAAGCCATCCATTACAGGCATGTTGACATCAAGCAAAATAAGATCAGGTTGTTCATCAACGACGATTTCAAGCGCGTATGCACCACTGAGCGCTTCGACCACATCATAATTAGCGACCTCTAGCACATCACGCACCAACATTATATTTTCACGATTATCATCTACTACCAATATTTTCACGCGATTTACCCAAGATAATCATCTAATTTGCTAGCGAGTTCTTGCAAGTTAATTGGCTTAGTGATGTAATCATCACAGCCAGCTTCTAATGCACGTTCTTTATCACCTTTCATGGCGTGTGCTGTCAGGGCGATAATTGGGATTTGTTTAAGATCCTGTTGCGCTTTAACTTCACGGGTTGCTGTCCAGCCATCTTTTTTGGGCAAGGATAAATCCATTAGCACAAGATCAGGACGCAAATTTTGAATCATTTCGACCCCACGTAAGCCATCCGTTGCCTGAAACACCTCATATTCGAGTGAGTTTAAGACATCTACAATAAGGGTCATGTTATCTTGATTATCTTCTACTACTAGTATGCGTCTTCTTGGCACGAAGCGCACTCCTTAATTATCTCTGTCAATCATCTCATTTTAACACAACACTGAATGTTTTACGCAGGGCTGTATATTCTATTGTAGCATCAACACATTTAATTTAGATGTGCTTAGACGGGAGGCATTTGCCCTTGGTTTGTAAGCTCATCGTCGGGTGATTGTCGATGATATGAATCACTTGCTTGCCTCGTACTTTTTTTGGAACTATGAAAAATCATATCACTAATAAGATCAAATACGGTCTCATCAAATTCCGAATAATTGCATACGTCACAGACATAACACGTTGCATTAGGAATCGTGAATAATTGTCCATAATATAATTTAAGAAACGGTCTAGCCCGCGCAGTTACTAATCCAACACCACAGTCAGGGCAAAATTGAGGATTGATTACCTCATTCTCTTTACGCATACGTTAGATGCTCCTATTAGGTTGAGCGATTTTTATGGGTTTAATCGTTCATAATTTTGATGTTGGATGATACCAATACGTGGGAGGGGCCAATACCGAAACACAACACGTCCGACAACATTCTCAATGGGTACAGCACCAAAGACCCGCGAATCACGGCTGTTATTACGATTGTCCCCCATCACGAAATATTCATCTTCGCCAAGCACAACTTCTTTATCAGGGCAACGCGATGTACTACACATTTCATTGATGTAGGGTTCGTTAATTTGTACACCATTGATATAGGTATTCTGATCTATAAATTGAACTGTGTCGCCCGGTAAACCTATCACACGTTTGATAAGCATGACATTGGGGTCACTGACATCAACGGAGTTAAACACAATAATATCGCCACGATCAGGGGTTGTAATGAGATAATGGACGCGACTCACGATTAAGCGTTCTGCATCTTGGAATGTTTGCTGCATACTACGTCCATCAACCAGTGAGCGCGGGACTGCCATATCAAACAATACCGTGACAACAATGATAAACACGACTGTCCGTAAAATTTCATCAACGATACCGGGGGTACGTAACTTAGGGCGTACTTGCGGATTCGACTTTTTAATACCGAGTTCCAAATTAATCTAGCCATTTCACTTGAGATAACGGGTAATAACGCAGTATCGCTTGACCAGCAATATCACGCAAGGAGATGCTACCAAAAACACGCGAATCGCTGCTCTGGTTGCGATTATCTCCTAAAACAAAAACCTCATCATTAGCGAGTTGCCAAAATCCATCACGGCAATGTTCAACTGTACAAGGTTCTAATAGATAGGGTTCAATCAAAAGCTGTCCATCAATATACACCTCTGTTGCGCGGAACTCAATTGTTTCGCTAGGCAAGCCAATAATTCGTTTTATTAATCGTTGGTCAGAATTGATGGGTGATGGAAAAATGATAATATCCCCTCTTTGCGGATCAACTATTGTATAAGTAAGTCGATTCACTAAAACATATTGCCCACTCATCACTGTCGGTTGCATACTTGTTCCACTGACAATGATGTACGTTATCATACCAAATATAATGAAAGAAATTAGTAAAAATAGTATAGACCCTATTATGATGAGACGGTACAGTTTTTGCTGTAAAAGGCTTGTAAATTGATTAAACAACTGCTTATTAGACTCAATTATTGACGAAGATGATGATAAGACATGCTATCTTGACTAGCATCCATTATAGGTTTGTGTTGTGTGGCTCGCAATGTACAAGATGATATAATAGCGTTTATGCAGCAAAGTGCCTATATTGAGGTACTATAGTGATAATTAAGTAACGGTAATCCTTTAAGAGGCAAGATTGTGTCTGTTGAAACTATTTTGGTCGTTGATGATGGTCAAGACAATCGTGAATTTATTGTTGAGTATGTTCTTGAACCGAATGGATTTAAATCGCTCACAGCACGGAATGGCGAGGAAGGATTGCAGCTTGCTATTGATAATGAACCTGATCTAATCTTGCTTGATTTGCAAATGCCGAAGTTGAATGGTATTCAGGTAATTGAGCAACTCCACGCACGTAATTTAGAAATCCCTGTCATTTTGATGACCTTTCATGGCTCAGAAGATATTGCGATTGAAGTGTATCGGATGGGAGTCAAAGATTATATTAAGAAGCCATATTATCCTGAAGAAATGCTGGATGCAATTAATCATGCGCTGACAGAAACGCGCTTACGCCGTGAAAAAGATGCTCTCACCAACCGTATTTTGCAAGCTAATCAAGAGTTACAACGCCGATTAAAAGAATTTGAAATTTTATACCATGTCGGTAAAGTTGTGACATCAACGATAGACCTCAACCAATTACTACCTCAAATTGTGAATGCTGCGGTTCAAATTACCGATGCAGAAGAAGGTTATATTATCCTGATAGAGCATCAGCAGATGATTCGACGCGCACATAAAGTAGCTCATTCAAGTAGTGCGAAGTCGGTTCAAGAGCCTATTCGGGATCGCGTAGCAGAATACGTTGTGAGTCATAAAGATGCGGTTATATTAGGTCCTGAGCGCTTGCGGAAAGCGGGTACAAATGCACCTTTATCGGTTGCAAGTGTTCCATTACGGCTTGGAGATCGTATTCTAGGTGCGTTACAGGTTATCAATCATAGTGATGATCGGACTGTGTTCGGCAAGAATGATCGTTTGATGTTACAGGCACTCAGTGATTATGCTGCGATTGCCATTGAAAATTCGCGTAATTATACACGCTTACAATCTTCAAACGAGAAAATACAAGATACATTTGAGCGATTTGTTGCCCCGTCTGTGGTACAAAAAGCACTGGCAGATGATGTTGAACTTGGCGGTGAGCGTCAAGAAATCAGTGTTGTATTTGCCGATATTCGTGGCTATACCGCTTTTAGTGAAAATGAATCACCTGAAAAAGTGGTTGAAGTCTTAAATCATTATCTGAGTGTCGCAGGAAATATTATCATTGGATGGGAAGGCACACTCGATAAATTCTTTGGCGATGGCTTGATGGCAATTTTCAATGCCCCGACTAAACAAGTTGACCATGTGCATCGGGCAGCAGAGGCAGCGATTGCAATTATGCAAGCAGCTAAGGAAATTAATCATATTTATGGCTATGACTTATCCTATAGCATTGGTGTGCATGTTGGAGAAGCCGTTGTCGGCTATATTGGTACAAAATATGCTGTTAACTACACTGCAATTGGGGATACAGTCAATCTTGCTAAACGATTGCAAGAATCGGCAGCACCGGGGCAAATCCTCATTGAAGAATCGGTTGTTTCTCGGTTAGGCTCACAAGTAAAAGCGCGTCCACTCGGTGAGATTGCTGTCAAGGGGCGTAAAATGCCTGCAAAAGCCTATGAGTTGCTGGAATTAAAATAAACGAAATAGATATAGCAGAGGCTTATCTTAATTGCATATCTAACATATGCCTCTGCTATCACAATCTAAAACACTTGCTGATTTATTGGTCTTTGTTACGGCGCTCACGTACACTGATGCGAATTGGTGTCCCTATGAAGGGGTATTCTGCACGAATACGATTTTCGAGATAGCGTTCATAGGTAAAGTGCATCAATTTACGATCATTGATGTGTAATAAGAAGATCGGTGGATTGGTGCGAACTTGTGTGCCGTAGAAGATTTTGAGACGGCGTTGCCCCTTAGTGGGGGGTGCATGATGCTCAAGCGCTTCACGGATGATCTCGTTAAAATCGGATGTTGGTAGGCGTGCAAAACGTGTTTGCCAAACGTCATATACAGTATCCAATACTTGGTGGATACGTTGCCCGGTTAGCGCACTGATAAAGATTATGGGTGCCCAAGGGATAAAGTGCAGACGGTCACGCACATTTTTGGTAAATTCGGTCATCGTGAAGGCATCTTTGGTGACAGCATCCCACTTATTGACGACGATAACGATACTTTTGTATTTATCGAGGACATAGCCTGCGATATGTTCGTCTTGGTCGGTTACGCCCAATTCACCATCAATCAATAGAATCGCAACATCAGAGCGTTCGATAGCATCCATTGCACGGATGACGCTAAATTGCTCAACACCCGGTTCAACCCGCCCACGACGGCGAATCCCTGCGGTATCAATGATCGTTACAGGTTCGCCATGCCATTGAATGGTTGTATCAATTGCATCGCGCGTTGTACCTGCTACGGGGCTAACAATCATGCGTTCTTGCCCAATCATTTTATTGAGCAATGTGCTTTTACCCGCGTTAGGTCGCCCGACAATTGCAATTTTCATATGCTCTTCGTCGTCATCATCATTAGGGAATGTGCTGATAATTTCTCTGAGATGTTCAATAAGAACATCCAGCATATCACCCACACCAAGCCCATGAATGGCGCTAATAGGAATAACTTGTCCGACCCCTAATGAATAGAAATCGAGTGCATCTTCATGCCCTTTACGGCTATCGGCTTTGTTGGCAGCTACAACAACAGGTTTATCAGTACGGCGTAAAATTTCGCCGATGGTTTCATCTGCGCCTGTAACACCGTGTTGATTATCAACAAGCATGATGATTGCATCGGCTTCTTCGATAGCAATTAAGGCTTGTGTCTTAATCTCGCTGATAAAATCTTTACTGCCTTCTGCTAATGGCGATTCATCACGCACGCCTTTAGGCTGATAGATTTCGATACCGCCCGTATCAACAATGTGAAAATCAATGCCATTCCAGAATGTTTCGCCTTGGAGACGATCACGGGTTGTGCCGGGAATATCATGCGTGACAGCCTTACGCTCGCCGACTAAGCGGTTGAAGAGCGTACTCTTGCCAACATTCGGTCTCCCGACGAGTGCGACAATTGGTTTACGTGCCATATGGTTTTTGTGTCCTTTAATTAGCTTTTTACTTACTTCATGCAAGCAATTTTTACGATGTAACAATCCATTGTAGCAGATGCTGCACACATTGAAGAGTGTCAGTCATCTGCTGTAGGGGCTACTGTTGGGGTTCGCTCTGGTGATTGGGTTACTTCGGGCTGTGGTGGTGCAATATTCACACTAACTTCTGAAGGGATTAAGCGCACATTGGATGTTTCGAGCGTTGTTTGCCCTTGGTTAATCTCAATAATAGGAACAATGGTATAAGTGCCTGCGGTCAAGCCATTAATATCAACAATTGCTTGGACATCATCACCCGAGATCATCTCAATATCGGAGGCTGGGCCCGTCAGTACAATAGATAAGCTCGTTGGATTGAGTGTTGCGACAAGCGCCGTATTATCATCAGTACCAATCATACGAATAGGAATATTTTCGAGAGCGAGCGTTGCTTCTTCTTCGCTGATAAAAATATCGACTTGTATGCTACTGGGTTCACTTAGAATAATGAGATTAGAATTTTCGGGTAAATCAAGTTGGACATCAATTGTGAAGTTACCTGTGCGATTTTCGAGACTAATCGGCAAGGTTGTAATGGTATCACCCAATGATTCTAATATATCAGGTGTGCCATTGATAATGACCGTATTGGGTTCGTAATCCACATCACGAAATTCAAAGCCGTCAGGTAAACTATTGTAGTCAATATCGGGTAACACGGTAAATGTGCGAATATCTTCACGTTGTGTGATATTGAGCGCTACAAGTAATGAAACAGGATCAATTACAACATCCGTCACACGATTACCATCGGAATCTTGTGCTTGTAAGACAATCGTGCGTTCAATCATGCCTGTCGTTTGCTGATTTGATAAATCAACTGTGGCAACAACAACAGAAACTTGGCTAACTTGCTCGGTTGCACCACTCACTATAGCTTGGAAAATATCACGTTCAGGTATATCTGCTGCGTAATTAATGGGTAAGCCATTAATGATAATTTCGACTGGAATTTGTTGAGAAAAACGTGGTTCGATCTCAACCGTGATCTGTGTAGGTTGTGTATCGGAACTCGCTAGACGTGATATATCGACATCTAATGAGACCGTATAGCGTCCTGCGGGTCGTCCTGTTAAATCTACCGAGACCGTAATATCATCAGGTTGCAAAATATTGAGTGTTGATTCTTGTGCGCTGACAAAAACACGCGCAATATCTGATGATTGTTCGGTGATAATCATATTATCATCTACAATAATCGTTATCGGGCGTGTAAATGCCCGTTGATCGACTGGATTGGCTTCAATTTTTGCGATAAACCATACCAAAACGGCAATTATCAGCGATGCAGCAAACCAGAATAAATTGCTGGTGATGGTGGCTCGTAGTGCCTTACTCATTATTAGACTTTCTTTTGTTGCGGTTGGATGCGGTTAAATATCGTTGCCCACGCATCGCGCAGACGTGATAGGACAGTCGTATTATTGCTGCTATCTGAACCATAAAATGCACTCAAGATTGTGCGGAGTCTTTCAGTATCTAAACGAGACACCATACGTCCATCATTGGTGATCGCAATTTTACCACTCTCTTCACTGACAACCACACAGATGGCATCACCTGTTTCGCTGATACCGAGGGATGCACGATGGCGTGTTCCCATTTTAGGATCAGGTAAATTTCGGCTAGCTGTGAGCGGTAAAACTGATGCAGCCGATGCGATACGTCCATCCCCATCCACGATGACTGCCCCATCATGTAATTCTGTTTTAGGCCAGAAAATAGTCAGTAATAATTCAGCTTTGACATCGCTATCAATGGCAACGCCTGTGCGGATATATTCATCCAGACTGCTATTGCGCTGCAATACAATCAGCGCTCCGTGACGGCGTTCTGATAATTTTTCGGCAGCTTTCACAATTTCATTGATAATTTTTGTACGACGATCTTCGGGCGCTTGCCGATTAAACAATTCACCACCGCGCCCGATTTGTTCTAAGGCGCGTCGTAATTCAGGCTGAAAAATCACAGGAATTGCAACGGCAAAGACTGTCAAGGCATTGGTGAGTAACCATCCTAATGCTTGCAATTGCAATAAACCAGCAATTACAAACAATACAATCACTAGAATGAGCATTCCGCGCAAGAGTGCGACAGCTTGTGTGCCACGAAACAGAAAACTCGCCAAGAAGAATAACAATGCAACGATCAATATATCGAGGACATCGGTAAATTGTAAATTATTGACGACCCATAGAACTTCTTGCACAGTTATGACCTCAGATTGAACTTGGCTTTTACAACTATTCGTAAACGAAAAGCACGCCGAAACGTGCTTTTCCGTTGTTATATCATATTGTACAACAAAAACATTAGCGATTTGTAACTTATCCGCCTAATTGTGCAAGTAATTTCTTGTATTCATCCAAGCGATCAGGATTCATGGAAATAATTTGCTTAATTGTCTTGGCTGCGTCACTGGTTAAGCCTGCATCCAATTGTAACTCACCTAGTGCATCGAGTTGCTCAATCGCTTCTTTCTTTTGTCCACGACGGCGATAGATGGATGCAAGACGTTGACGGACGGCTGCATCATCAGGATTGATGCGTATGAGATTTTCCAACATTTTAACGATTTTATCAATTTCGCCATTTTTAGCGTAGACACCTAATAAGACATCAAGGCGCTTGATAGCTTCAACTTGATTACCTTGTGTATAGAATAGGTCAATCAATGCGCGGAGTGATTTTTCATCATCGTTATCAAGTTGCAAGATTTCTTCATAGACGTTTTGTGCGCCACGTGTGTTCAGGCGCATTTGATGAATATCTGCAATGAAATGCTTAATGCGAACAACAACAGATTTATCGGTCTTGAGACGTTCTGCTAGTCGCTCCGATGCCTCAAAAGTTTCGCTGGCGCGATCAAAATCACCTAATTGTTGGTAGGTTTCAGCAAGGCTAATATAGTTTTCGAGCGCTTCTTCCCAACGATCTTCATCTTCTAATAGCTGGATAAGATTAACGCGCACTTCAACATCAAGTGGTGCCATATCTAAGACTTCTTGCAAGATCACGGCTGCACGGTCATTTTCTTCACGCGCCAGATAAAGACGCGCGACCATATTATATTTATTGATGGCTTGACGAATACGCCCTTCTTTCATCATGAGTTCAGCCATTCGCACATGGACAGGCAAATACCAAGGCGATATTTCAACTGCATAGTGGGCTTCATCCATTGCCAGTGTATATAAGCCAAGTTGCATATAACGATCAACTTTGGTCACAAGATTAGTGAGTTCATCGCCCCCATCTTTGAGGTAATCAACCATCCCTTGACCACCTTCATCTTTGAGGATTTCATCCAGATGAATGCGTGTCTGTGTGATGCGTTGTTTCCAGTTTGCGCCACTCAGTAAACCAATGAGGCGTTCATTGATAAGCCGTAAACTCTCTTGGTCACGTCCTTCAAGGGCATTGATAAGGTTTGTATAAACACTAATCAATTCTTGTTCTTCATGCGGTGTGGCAGCAAGGCTGGTATCGACGGCTCGTAAACTTTGGATCAAATAAGCAGTTGCTTCTTTTTGCTTACTCATTTGGAAGTAAGCCTGCCCTAAAGCGTGCAATGCACCTGCTGCTAAAATCGGGTCATTGACAGCCCGATCAAGATAAGAGATGGCTTCTTTAGGTTGCTCGTTTAGCATCAGCAAACCACCAATATTCATCTTGAGTGATGGGTGATTAACCCCTGCCTTATCGGCTGCTACATAGGCATCAATTGCATCTTCAAGATTATCTTGTCGTTGCAGTTCCATGCCTTGCATTGCCAACATGACGGTTTCGTTCAAGCCCCCTTCAACGACGAATTGTGCCAATAAGACAATGGCTTCATCCATCGCTTCGCCAATGGGTCCTAAAGGATTGGCTTCACCGATGTCCCGACCATCATCGAAATCAATATCTGCATTATTGAAGATCGGTTGTATTTTCCGCTTGAGATAGTCATCAGGCAGTACAATATCTCGCCCTGATTTGAGGGCGCGGAGTGAATTTAAGGCTTCAGAATGATTAGCATCTAATTTTAGGGCGCGTTCTACAGCCCGCATTGCCTTGGTTGCATCATCTTTTTGCTTAAAGTTGTAAGCAAGTAATAAGTATTCACGGATCGCATCTTCTTTACGATCAACCCGCTCGTAGGCTTGTGCTAGACGCGCGTGAACACTGATGAGACCGGGGGTTAGCTGTGTTGCACGTTCCCAATTAGAAATAGCTTTCATGAGGTCACGTTGTGCCAGATAAATATCGGACACTTTAAGGTATTGCTGTGATGCTTCTTGTAATTGCCCCATTTGCTCCAGCGCATCAGCTTGCCCTTCTAGGGGAACAGGGTCTTCTGGTGCGAGTTGCTGAGCGCGACGGAATACTTTTAAGGAACGATCCAGTTGTCCTTCACGTAGTAATGCCATCCCCAAATTGATATGGGCATCGGCATCTTCGGTATCTGCTTGCACAGCTTTAGAATAGGATTCAATGGCAGA
Source organism: Phototrophicaceae bacterium (assembly GCA_049680565.1). GTDB lineage: Bacteria > Chloroflexota > Anaerolineae > Aggregatilineales > Phototrophicaceae > JAUZRW01. The sequence goes on along the minus strand of JBAUIA010000292.1, from coordinate 1,595 downwards.
AACCCAATCTTGCTCCCATGCAGCACTATGACCATCTTCCATATATTGTTGAAATTCTGCAAAATCAGACATGGCAACCACCACAAATTATTTTTGGGCTAACAGATGAACAAGAATCGCTTTTTGTGCATGGAGTCGATTCTCGGCTTGTTGAAATACGGCTGATTGTGCGCCGTCCATAACATTATCAGTAATTTCTTCGCCACGATGGGCAGGTAAGCAATGGAGTACAATGCTTGGTTTACCTGTGCGTGCGAGTAAATCGTCATTGATTTGGTAACCATCAAAGGTTGCCCGACGTTCTGCTGCTTCGTCCTCTTGCCCCATGCTAATCCACGTATCAGTGTAGAGAACATCTGCACCTTGGATAACTTGGTCAATATGAACTGCCTCAGTCACTGTAATGCCACTGCGTTCGACTAAAGGCGCTGCAATATCACGAACTGATTGCGGTAATTCGTAGCCCTCAGGGGTTGCGATTGCAAATTCACAACCAAAGTGGGCGCAGGCATACAGCAAGGATGCTGCAACATTATTACCATCGCCAATATAGGCAACCTTGATGCCTTCCAGATGACCAAAGCGTTCATGAATAGTGAGCATATCTGCCATCGCTTGGCAAGGATGATAATCATCACTCAAGCCATTAATAACAGGGACACGCGACCATTCCGCTAATTCGGTAACGTGTTGATGATCGAATACACGCGCCATGATTATATCGACATAGCTTGATAGAACACGCGCAACATCAGGGATAGCCTCGCGTTTACCTAAGCCGATTTCTTGTGGTCCGAGCATGATCGCACTACCGCCAAGATGCTTCATCGCAACTTCAAATGAGACACGGGTGCGTAATGATGGTTTTTGAAAAATCATACCAAGAATTTTATTTTGCATGACAGGGCGGTTTCCGCCTGATTGCCATTCGTGCTTAAGATGAATTGCTAAATCTAGGATATGCCGCACTTCTTGAGTATCCCAGCTTGCAAGATCAAGAAAATGTTTCATTCGACTTTTTAAAACTTTCTAGTTGTATGAATATTTGACAACTATTCCGATTGTAGCACAAAGCACCTATAGGGCAAATAAACTCAAGGTACTGGCAGCCACATTTACAGGCGCAAAACAAGATATTTTGGGGAACGCACAAGACGCTCCCCTACGGTTTTTACTCTTTAGGGACTTAGCTTTTAGACTGAATCCATATCGCGCCAATTTTGACCAACATCAGCATTAGCCACTAAAGGTACGGTGAGTTCATACGCATTTTGCATGGTTTCTACCACCAATTGCGTTGCAGCATCGAGTTCATCATTTGGGACTTCTAGCACGAGTTCATCATGCACTTGTAAAATCATAGCTGTGCGGAGGTCGCTTTCTATCAGTTTTTGATGCAGTTGAATCATCGCAATTTTGAGAATATCGGCGGCTGTTCCTTGGATGGGCATATTGATCGCAGCCCTTAACTCACCACGCACGCGATTACCTGATGTTTTGCCATCTTGTAAATGACGGAAATAGCGTTTGCGCCCGAGCAGTGTTTCGACATAGCCCTCTTCAATCGCCTGTCTTTCGGTGGTATCAATATAGCG
>JBAUIA010000291.1:0-8632 GCA_049680565.1 Phototrophicaceae bacterium | reverse complement strand
TTGATTGCATAATCGATACCGACGACCTTATAGCCCATTTCTTGTAGCGGAATCAGCGCAGAACTCAACCCACTGCCTGCTTCTAAGATGACATCATCCTTATTTAAATAGGGCAAATAGGTATCGCGTCCTTGAATCGCCCGTTTGTAATAAGCCGTTTGCAATTCAACATCCACCGATGCTGTATCCCAAATGTCTTCCCATGCAGTACGGGTGCTTTCGTACATATTCTTATCGCTCATGCTATGTCCATCTCATTTTGATTTGTTGCAATTTGTTTAATAGGTTTTGCTGGAATACCAGCTACTATTGTATTAGCTGGAACATCTTTGGTGACCAAGGCTGATGCTGCAACAATGCTATTTTCCCCAATTGTTACACCCATCAAAATAGTTGCTCCTGCTCCAATATATGCCCCTGACCGAATTGTGACGGGCTTGCTTCTACTTGGATATAGCTGGGCTAATGGCGAGTAACCAACATCAATATGACTTATGATTTGTGTGTTTAAAGAAATTGTTACATGGTCTTCTATGTAAATATGGTTACTCAAGTCTAAGGTGACATACGGTCCTATATGACACCATTCGCCAATAACTAATTTACCATTTACATCATATGTGCCATGTAATTTTAGCCGACCATGAAAATCAATACCGTGACCAATCACAGTGCCATGATGTTTGAGTAGTTTAAGTGCAAACCAAGCAGGTGCATGGAAAACTGAATTTTCAAATGCATCGCTACCCCAAATAAAAATTTGTAAATTGACCCATAGTAACTTGAGATTTCCCCAAGTATGCCTCAGGATGATCTGTAAAATACGTGCTATCATAAGTTGTTTTCTTCTAATTGAGTTTCTAAATTTTGAAGGCGATTATCATAGGTGTGATTATTAATAACATACTGATGCGCTGCCTCTGCAATTTTTTGGCGTTCGTCATCATGTGCCAAATAATAATGTGCTTTATCTTGTAAATCTTGCCAATCATCATAGACTACAAGATGCTCATCAATGGTAAACCATTCTGCTACGGCAGGACGATTATCCACAAGTTGAAATGTGCCGATACTCGCTGCCTCGAATAAGCGCATATTGCCACCATAGCGCATGAAATTGCCATGTACATTTAAGCTAATCTTGGCAGAGGATAAGACATCTAGCATACTTGCACCCAATGCAGCGCCACGCCCATAAGATTTCAATTGAGGAGGTAAATCATGCACGCTCCAAATCCCAAGATCAAAATCAGATAAAGCCTGTAAGGCATCCACACGCTCGCTATAGAGATTTTCTGGTAATAATGTGCCGACAAATGCAATATCGGCTGCTAGCTTGGTATTTTTAGGGCGTGGGTAATGGAAATCAGGATCAATAGCGACAACGGGCAAGCAAATCATCTGCTTTGCACCAAGTTCACGCCATTGAATCCCATGATAAAAATCATTGCTTATCACAAGGTCGTATAAGGGGGCAGCTTCGCGCTCAATTTGATGTGAAAATACAATTGGTGACGTACCTGTTGAATATAGTAATTTACACCCTAGTTCATCTTTAATCGTTGCAAGTGTATCCGCATGGATTGTACGATTATCACCTATCAACCAGATGTGCGTTGGTTGAAATTTCCGCGCATAATCGAGTAATTTCTTGTTTCGTTCCCGTAAATCGAGATTTAAGTCGTAAGGCAGTCGATGAAGCAGCGCCTGTGCAACTTTGCGAGGTGTGATGCGGTTACTGAATTTTTCAGCTTTGACTTTGCTAATATCTTGCGATACGAATCCCGATATATTGCGCCAAAAAACATCGAGAATATACCCCCGTTTTCGTAGCGCTTTTTCCCAGAAATGCAGTGCTGTACTCGTCGGAAAGAGTGGGGGCGTTGTACCTGATTGTTGCGCCATTGACCGTTCACTTTGTAAAGTCTCGGGATGATGCAAACTAGCAACAAATAGAATACGTCGGTTCATGAGGATAGCGCTTTTTTCTCGCCACGCAATCGCTGGATGGTATCCATAGCCCAACGTGTAGGAATTACCAAGGCATTGAGTAACCATGATGCTGGTTTACCGTAATATTTTTCGCAAAAAACTATCAAATCATCAAAGTAAATTTGTGATGCAAGGCGTTGTACTTGTTCAACACTTGCATGTTCATGATGCAATAGTAAAGCATTGGGTAAATAGCGTACATCATAGCCTAAATCAAGAATACGCTTGCAGATATCATCTTCAGTAAAATATAACTTGAAGGTTTCATCAAATGTATTAACCGTTTCGAGTACGCTGCGTGGACACATCAGATTGCTATCAGGTGCGACTTCTACGGACTTAATGGTATCGCGTTGCCAATCGCTATAAAACATCATAGCACGCCTTTTATCACGCCAACCACTCAAAATCGCGCCGATAAAGGTATATCCAAGTAATAAATCAATATAGCGTGGGGTCATGGAACACGTTGGTTGTGGACTGCCATCTGGGAATTGCATCAAACTCGTAAGACCGCCAACTGTTGGATTTTTACGTAAATACGTCACCATAATTTGCATCGTATCCGCTTGAACGATGGTGTCGGGATTCAGTATCCATACATAATCACCTGTGGCTGCTTGCACACCGATATTATTGCCACCACTAAACCATGAATTGTAACCCGGTTCAATTAAGATCACATCAGGTGCATAGTCGCGTATCATAGCAGGGCTATCATCTTTACTGCCATTATCGACCACAATAGTCTCAATATGGAGTGTGCCACGATGTTCTAGAATGGACTCAATACACGCGCGGAGTTGCTCGCGTGTATTGTAGTTGACAATGATAATACTTAAATCAGGCATGAGGAAATTGTCTGATGACATCAATAATGTATGCAACATCTTCATCAGTCATATTAGGATGGAGTGGTAAAGTTAAACAACGTAACCATTCACGCTCTATGACAGGCAGTGGCTCAGTAACATAGGGTTTATACATATTGTAAAGATGGTTCGGGATATAGTGCATTCCACTGCCGACACGATGATCGCGCATCCAATCTGCTAATTTATCACGATTGTTGAGGCGTATAACATAGTTATGCCGTGATGAATGCACATAATCTTTTTCAATCGGTAAATCAAGCCAATCAATGCCTTTTAAACCTTCATCATATAAGGCACAAATTTCACGACGGCGACCATTAGTAAAAGATAGTCGTCCTAATTGTACAAGGGCAATCGCAGAGTTAATGTCATTCGTATGATATTTGTAGCCTGCTTCATCAACATCATATTCCCAATTATATTTACTACCATCATCACCATCAGCGCGTTGCCATGTACTTTTATTGATACCGACCCACCGTAAGCGTTTGATACGCTCTGCCCACTCTTCATTAGATGTCGTCACCATACCGCCATCACCTGTTGCAAGGTTTTTAACAGGGTGGAAGCTAAAGGTTGTCATGGGGCTAATGCTGCCGACTGCCCGACCTTTATAACGTGCGCCTGCGGCATGAGCGGCATCCTCAATTACAACCAGATTATGAGCATCTGCAAGCGCTAAAATCTCATCGAGTTGGGCAGGGTGTCCGCCATAATCAACAACCATAATGGCTTTGGTTTTTTTCGTGATTTTACGTTCAATCTCATTGACATCAATGTTAAGCGTATCTTGTCGCACATCTGCAAAAACAGGCGTTGCATTGTTATAGAGAATAGCATGATTGGTGCTGACAAAGGTCATCGGTGTGCTGATAACCTCAGAACCTTCAACTTCTGCAACACGCAATGCAAGGTGTAAACCTGCAGTAGCGCTATTCACCGATACGGCAAGGGGTGATTCAACGTAGTCTGCGAATTTTTCTTCAAGTTCCGCAGTTTTTGGACCTTGTCCCCACCAACCTGAGCGCAAAACCTCACTCACAGCTTCGATTTCTTCTTCGCCGTGATAGGGTTTGAATAACTGAATGGGTTCATCAATCAGTTCAATGTTGGACGTTTCATGACGGACTTTCCCTACTTGCACCATAACCTTGCCTTATCTCATCTTTCATTACAATATGGCGTGCATTATAGGTGACAGGCGTGTGGCTTGTCCAGTGGTTGGCTAGATCATTGGTTGATGCTATGACTGTCTACTTTTGGGCGGATTGATCGCGCTGATAATCGCGCAAGGCTTGTTCCAGCACAGCGCGTGGAATCCGAATTTTTTGTGTTTGCTGTCCACTTTTATCTGTGACGATAAGATCATCATGTTGGCTAGCAGGTAGGGCTTTCTTTTTATCATCATTACCAAATAAGCTAGTGAGATCAACACCCCAATGCTTGAGCGCACTCAGTAAGATGGTCGTGGCTAAACCTTCGTCTAACCAGCCAATCAACGGCACAATATCAGGCAATAACGAGGGCAAAAACAGGTACACTAGCGATACAACCGCAATGATGATAATGATAAATTCTTTAACTAAGCGCATAATACAATCCTATCGCGTTTTTAATATAATACGTCATATGTGAAATGACTCTGTATCAATTAAGCATAAAAAACATTTTCACCACAAAGACGCAGAGAACACAAAGAAAAACAGGTCATAGAACGTTATTTTCAAATTTATCTGACTAGCTAAGATTAAAGCATGTTATTGAGCTTCATTTGTTGATTTTTGGACAATCTAATTCACATACAGCATATAATGATACATGACTATCAGGCAGGATACTTATATCTCGCTGATAGTCACTCATAATTTTTGATTATAATTTCTCACAGATGAGATCGGTAAATGCTTCTGTGCCAATTGATCCACTCGTCTTTACATCAGGCGTATAATTGCCATCTTGTAAGGTTTGGCGCACGGCTTTGTCAATGGCATCTGCAATATCAGGTTTTTCCCAGCGATAACGCACCAATAAGGACGCACTCAAAATAGTTGCAATCGGATTAGCAATGCCTTTGCCTTCAATATCAGGCGCAGAACCGTGAGCAGGTTCGGCAATGCCAATATTATCCCCTAAGTTGATCGCAGGGACAAAGCCTAAGCCACCGCCCCATGCTGCTGCCATATCCGATAAAATATCGCCATATTGATTCATGGTCAAGATCATATCAAAGCGTGTTGGGTCTTTAACCAACCAATAGGCTGCGGTATCGACTAGTAATTCATCGGTTTCAATATCGGGATATTGTTCGGCAACTTCATAGGCAACACGACGAAATAAACCATCTGTACGAGGTAAAACATTGCCCTTGTGAACGATAGTAACTAAGCGACGTTTTGATTGTTGGGCTAATTGGAAGCAGGTATGGGCAATGCGTTCTGTTGCAACGCGCGTAATGACTTTATGAGCAATCCCAGTATCAGTATCTTGGGAGAGTTCTTCTTGCCCAATATACACATCTTCTGTATTTTCGCGCACGACAATCATATCCACACCTGCACGCGCCGTCGGCACAGGCAGATAACTAATAGGGCGGATATTGGCATGGGCTTTTAGCTCACGACGTAAACGCACAACAGGCGAATAATAATTATCGACAGGGTATGATGGTGAATTGGCTGCACCATATAATAACGCCCCTGTTTTAATCACAAGTTCAACGGTATCTTCATCAATGGGTTTACCCGTTTCTTGAAAATAATCCCATCCTGCGCGTGCTTTGTGTAATACGAGATCAGGCAACACTGTTTGTAAAACTTTAACCGCAGCAGGCACAACCTCATGCCCGATACCATCTCCTTCTATAATGCAGAGTTCCATGCGATTGACATCCTTAGCATTGTCGCGTTGTATCTTTCTATTGTGGTGCAAGTCTAGCATATCGACAAGATAAGGTTCGTCTAGGATAGGCAATCAATAATAAAAACGCTTGATGCTTGTGAAGCATGTAATTGAAATCGGTGCTATTTTAGATCAGATGTCTCACTTTTGTGCTAAGATACTCAGGAATTTCTTTTGTAAGGTTGAACCTTGCTCGAACATGAGTGTTGGGATTAACGCTTGTATTTTTAGCTGCTCATTCTCAGGTAAGATTGCCATTGAAGGGGGCGTAAAGATTTGAGCAATGAAAAGCCTCGCTGGACTATTCAATAGGTCACGTAACCACGCATTCCCTTGTAAATCATCCGCATTCATCGCACCGAGTGCAATATAGCGCTCCATCCAAAAGATCAAGATACGCTCGTTACTCCCAAGGTTATTAATGAAATGTTGGCTGACTTGATGCCAAAAAATTTCATAACCTTGTGTCCATTGATAGCGATCAATCTTGCTTAGGGCAATCCCCTCAACTTCAAACAAAATATCATGTAAACCATTGGAAACAGGTCGAATGGTATCTGATACAATGCTCATTGCAGAATATTCAGGCGTATTGTTTTCCCAATCACTTAAAGGGTTTATATCTGATTCAAGCACTTGCTGAATGGTATCAAGCCGATTTTGCAAGGTAGCAATTTCATCTTTGATATGGCGCTGGTGTTGTTGTAATACATTTCGGATTAAGGAGTTAGGGTTATCGTCATCAATGATTGCTTTAATTTGTTGTAAAGATAAGCCAATATCTTTTAAGCGTAATACACGTTGGAGTTGCTCCAATTGTTGGATAGTATATCGTCGATAATTATTGCTATCACGCTCAGGTTCATTAACTAAGCCTATCTCATGATAATGACGCAATGTTTTGGGCGTTACACCGACTAATTTTGCAGCTTCGCCAATAGTAAATGTGAGTTCTGCCATATCTGATCTTCTATAGCTATTTTATACCTTAAAACTAGTATACTGCTTACCCTTAGGGCAAGGTCAACACGGTAAACATAAGAACACGCTTAATGAGCCTACCATGATGCAATAGGACAGGCGTGCCATTGCGTTCCCTTTGATGCTCATTATAATAAATTGGTAAGAAGTCACTGGAATGATAATAATAGTGATGTAATCGTTGCATCCTTTCAATCTGCAAAAAGTTAAAGAAATAGATTGCTTATGTCAGATAAACGTAATATTGATGATCTCTCAATTGAAGAATTAGAACGCGCACTCGCCATTAAAAAGCGTGAATCGCGTCAAACACGCTTACAACGGATGAAAGTCAGTGGTCGAGTCGTTGCGACAAACGCTGATAATAAACCTGTGCCACAACAAACACCTGCTTCATCCGAGGCACTCACTGAACATTATTACGAAGTCAATCCAAATGCAGTTCAAAAGCGCAAGGTTGTTCCTGAATTTGAGGATGCAATTGATATGCGCGATTACAAGAAAAAGTCGAATGCAGGACGCATTTGGCGCATTTTTGTAGATCGCTCATTATTATTGGTGGAAGTCGCAGCCGTCATTGGGCTGATTTTCCTCGGTGTGCTTTTGTTCAATGGTGTGAATACGCTCGAAGAAGAAACGGCTGCTGCCCAAGCTGCTGCCGAACAACAACGTCTTGCGACTATACCAACTGTTGAACCAACACCACAACTCACATTGAGCCGTGTTGTCTTACCGACAGGGCATATCGTTACAGGCAATCAAGCACAATTCAACTTTGCCGAAATTCCTGAAAATATGCGTGGTTTAGTGGGTAGTCAAGTTTACCTACCAGCCGAAATTGCGCGTGTTCCTGTGACTGATAACACGCCCTTACGTGTGATTATTCCAGCCTTGGATATTGATAATACTATCGTGCAAGGTGTAGATTGGGATGCCCTCCAGCAAGGGGTTGGGATGCTGCCGAATGGCGCTATTCCGAGTAGTGATACCGATAATGTGGTCTTAGCAGCCCATAATGATATTTATGGCGAGATTTTCCGCCATCTTGACCAATTACAACCGGGCGATCAACTCCAAATTCAGACACGATCAGGTTTCCATACCTATCAAGTCCGTGAATGGCTTCGAGTCGAACCTGATGATGTGCATGTGATGGATAGTCAAGGCAGACCAATGGTTACATTGATTTCATGTTATCCGTATCGCGTTAATAATGAACGTATCATCGTTTATGCGGATCGGGTTGATCTTTAGCCAACCCTTTCCTGATTGCTGGATGAAGCCTATAATCATGCGATAACTTCAACAGGAATGGAGACATCATGGCAAAGCGTAGACGCAAGAGTAATAAGCCCAATTTACCAACCGACGTACTCGCACGCGCTCGTAAAAATGCAGGTATTGAAGATGAAATCGAAACAAATAATGACGCTGACAATGATCCAGTAGAAGCTGTTGCAAGTGCTGTTGCAGCAGATGAGGATTCAGCATCTGTCAGTCAACGGGCGGCACGTCGTCGTGGTTTACCACAAGCACAAATTGAGCGTAGCCGTAAACGTGGCGAACTCAGCAACGAGATGATTAGCGATCTTTTACATCACCCAACTCGCGTTGTTACTGAAGAAGAACTTCATAAAGATTATCAACACGTTCTGGTTGATTTACGGAATATGGGTATCTTGGCGGCTGTTCTCATTGTTGTCATGATGGGTTTAGCATTCGTCATTCCAGCATTCTAAACTTGTAATGTCCTGAAAGTTTTTATAGAGTGTAGGGGATGGACTTTATGTCCTCCCACTGGGCGGGCGCAGACAGAGCAACGCCCCTACACATCTTCTATTCTATTGATAGCTATATTTATTTTTAAGTATTTTCCAGACTCTACA
>JBAUIA010000290.1:0-3101 GCA_049680565.1 Phototrophicaceae bacterium | reverse complement strand
CCGACAAGAAACCGAGGCTTAGCGTATCAGCCACTTGATTTGAATCTTCAGTCCCTATTTGGATTATTTCAGATACGACCAACTCACTTTGACCTGATACTTGTCCAACAGCAAAGATATATGTTTGAGTATTAGATGGTGCAAGCCATTGGATTGATGCGCCATTTGTTAGATCAGTATCTATACCAATCAATGTACGCGGTCTCCTAAAATCATCAACGTAAGGTTCAGCAACAAAGCCAACTTGTGTGAATTGCATACTATCTGGCATTTGCCAAGTAAATGCAAAAGTGTCGTCTGCCTCTACAATATAATTCTGGTCAACATTAAAATTCCAATCAGATAATATAATATTTCCTTGACTATTTGCTGGAGGATACGGAATATCATCTATGTTCATTGGGCTTGTATCGTTATTAGGTGATTGTTGTGGTGGATTTAGGATGTTAGGTTGTGACCCTGAAATAGGGGTAGATGATGTCGAAATAGCATTAGGTACAATCAAACGCTGTCCAACTAGAATATAGCTTGTGTTATTTAAGCAATTCAAACTTGCTAATTGAGATACTGTGCTATTTGCTCTGGATGCAATGTTGGATAATGTATCTCCTCTTTGAACGATATAAACAGGCAAATTAGTTTGTGATACAACACAGCTTGCCTCCTCATTCTGTGTAGGAATTTGAGCAAGTGCTGGGATTGTGGCTATTGCTGTTTGCGTACTTGGAATACTTGTTGCTGTAACGGTATGGGTCATTGTCGCTGTATTGATTGTAGCAAAGGGTGTGATTGTATTGTCTGCTATGGCTGTAATTTCAGGACTTTCCTGTGCAAAATTACAAGCAGATAGCATCAGGATACAAAATATGAATGTGCCGAATGAAAAAGTTTCTTCTAACATTGGTATTCCTCTCAATATAGGTCTGAATCCACGATTTTTAGTCTATGGTGATACTCGTAGAGAGTGTTTGAGTGTTACTTTGTGTATCCATCCCTATTAGATTAAATTGCCCAAGTGAATTAGTATCCAGCCAACTGAGTAAATCATGCCCTTGCACAATAAGACTGCCACTTGATGCTAAGTTATCTTGATGAGGAATCGCTGGTCTAAAATAAAGAAAGCTGGTATGTGTTGTTTCCCAAGTGAAGGTAAAGTCTGTTGTGGCAATCTCTTCTCTATTAACAGTTGATGGACTCACTGTTAGTGAGGTCATTTCGATAGTTGGGATATCGACTTGATTAGCAGGTATAAAGTAGTAAGCATAAGATGCTGGCATTGGATAAAAGTATTCATCAACCCAACCTCTTTCATTGCCTGTATTGATAAACCAACGTCTCATCGCATAATTTTGATGTTGAGACTGAATACAATCAGGACCATCTTCTATTAAAAATGTAGCGCCTGCTTCAAGGCTTGTCAGCGTATTACTTTCAGCTAAGGTTTCATATACATCCAAATTGCCTGATCCGTTTAGTTGTACGCGACCCTCATCACCGATACGAACATTATTTGATGGAAAGAAAGGTGCGTCATAGCAACTGCTTTCATTGACCTCAACACCTGTCCACTCACTCGACCTTGTTGTAGTGAGTACTAGTTGCTGGCTAGCCAGTGTTTGGTTGCTTGCTAAGTCAATTAAGCGAACTTGAAAGGTCAGCATTTCGTTCGTTTCATTTGAAAAGGCAGGTAGCAATATGCCATTTCCGCTAGATGGCACGTAAGCTACCTCACGTGGTAATTCTGCATTTCTAATTGTGCCATTAGCCAATACTTGTTCAAAAACTAAGTTGCTATTGTCAGGTCGATTTTGCACTGTCCAAGAAACATCTATCGTGTCAACATCATCTATCCAAATTAAAGAACTAGATGAACTAAATACTGTGATAATAGGCGCATTCACTTGACTAGAAACAGCATTACTAGTTGCTGGGGGTATGACTGAACTTTCCTCAGCGCTATTACCCGTTATTATGTTGCACGCTGTTAGAAGCACTAATAGTAATGCTCCCATTGTTATATGCTTTATGCACATATAGGTAATTCCACTCCTTGCTAACGGTCTTACTTACATAAACAGCACCAATCTCATAAGAGTTCCATATTTGAGATTATAGGGATGTGAATTGAAGCATAAATAAATTGTCGGTGGTGCATCGTTCTCTCACAGATAATGGCATCTACAATCTAAATATTTGTATTCTGGCTGTGCTGTGAGCATTAACTTTTGCTATCCTCTTGATGAATGATGATGCCTGTTGCAATATCGTAAAGTGTGCGGTGAGAGGCTGTGAAAACCAAACTCAGGAAATAAAGCCCTACTAAACTATACGAGAGGATGAACCCTATCAGATAAGGAAGAGCAAGCGTTTCCTGATCGAATGCATGCCATACAGCCCAATGTGCAATTTCCCATGGTAGTAATTTGAAGGCATTACGACGGACATTCGCCCATAAAGTTGCCTTTTGACGCGCTAGGGTACTCACTTTTAAGCTCATAACGCCTTTGCCGATAGTCGCACCACGCCAATTTTCTAGGATAATGAAATACAGACCAACAGGAAGCGTAATGCTGAAAAACCCGATAATTTGCCCAATGGTCGGGTTAATAGATATTTCTGTTAGTTTATCAATGCCAATAGCTGATACATTCAAAATTGCTATAGATAGGATATAAGGCAGTATTATCACGATGTAATCAATGACGAATGCTACTAACCGACGCAAAATGATACGCCATGATTGGTTAGCATTAGGTGTGGTCATACAGTCTCCTCAATTTTCCCAGTGTGATGCTTATAGCACTTTGAAAAAATACAAATCATCTACTATTCAGTCTATATTCGATTTGAGCTAACATCGAAAATTAGCGACATACAATGCCAAAATTGACTAAGAAAACTGATAATGATCGAGACAAGCTGGCATCAGAGATTACCAATACGAATTAATCTATTTTTAGTTTTTAAAGTTGTGTAACCCCTATAGACCATAAAGTTTTTGTCCGTTTTTTTCATGCAATTGCCTCCATATATTGAGCATGGTCAGCCACTAGCAATGCAAAATTATGACGTGCGACAATGAAAGTTGAATTGCTATGTTC
>JBAUIA010000289.1:0-3916 GCA_049680565.1 Phototrophicaceae bacterium | reverse complement strand
TTAAATAGTGTATTCAAACAGGTTCTAAAATATTTTGACGATAGGTAAGCATGGCATAGAATACCCATAAAATCTAGGTTTTATGGGCATCCTAGGTGAATTATTTGATGATTTCTGCGCCGTTTGTTGGCGTTGTAACGTAGAGAGTGGCTTCGCGCTTACTTTGTGCGAGGTATTGAGTAGCAACTGTGCTAGTGAAATCCTCAACGGCATCGGCAGCAATTAAGGCAACCGCACATCCCCCAAAACCAGCCCCTGTCATACGTGCGCCATAACTGGCAGGGTGTGCTTGAGCAATATCAACAATCAGACGCAAGGCATCGTTGGTGACTTCAAAATAATCGCGTAAGCTGATATGGCTAGCGGTCATCAGCAGACCAAGCATGTGAGCATCGTTATCAATCATGGCTTGCTTTGCCATAATTGTACGGGCATCTTCGGAGATAACGTGATACGCCCGTTTGGCAATCAGTGCATCTAATCCTGATTTTTTAGCATGGAATTGCTCTAAGGTGACATCACGCAAATGACTAACGCCAAAATGGGCTGCTGCTGCTTCACATTGTTGGCGACGTTCATTATAAGCAGAATCAACCAAGCCGCGTCGGGTATTGGTATCAAGGATAACGACGGCTGTGCCTGTTGGAATTTGTAATAATTCCGTATCGAGTGAGCGACAATCAATCAATAGGGCATGGTCAACTTTACCAGATGCACTAATCATCTGATCCATAATACCTGTCTTGACACCGAGCCAGTCGTTTTCTGCTTTTTGAGCGAGCAATGCCATTTGTGCTGCATCCCAATCTAAGCCACTGACCACTGAAAATGCGCGTGCAATCGCTAATTCTAATGCTGCTGATGATGATAAACCTGAGCCAATCGGCACATCGCCTTTCATCACACCTTCCCAACCTTTAAGCTGATGCCCTGCGTTTTGTAGCGCCCATGTCATGCCTTTGACATAATCAGATGGTGTATTCGGTTGCTTCGTATAGTCGCTAAGATCAAACATAATCGGCTCATCAAAGTCGAGCGAGGTAATGCTCACTGACGGGGTATTTGTAGGACGCAGCGCAATCCAGACCGCGCGATCAATTGCCATTGGCAAGACAAACCCGTCATTGTAATCGGTATGCTCACCGATGAGGTTGACCCGTCCGGGCGCTCGCACAATATGGGTCGGGCTTTCGCCAAATTGTTGTTCAAATGCTGCAATTACAGTTTGTTGAATCGTCATCGCTTATGCCTCTTTGTAGTGAATGGTCGAACTATTGCGTAAACGGTCTGCGGCTTGTTCGGCAGTGAGATCGCGTTGTGATTCACCGAGCATTTCGTAGCCGACCATGAATTTACGCACTGTTGCCGAGCGTAACAAGGGTGGATAAAAATGGGCGTGCAATTGCCAATGGTTTTTATCGGCATCATTGAAGGGCGCACCATGCCATCCCATTGAATAAGGGAAGGATACTTCAAATAAATTGTCATAGCGCACGAGTAAATTTTTCAGCACATCTGCGAGTGCTTGGCTTTGACTATCATCCAAATCAGACATTTGCTGGATACGATATTTTGGCAAAACCAAAGTCTCGAAAGGCCATGTTGCCCAGAAAGGTACAACGACAATCCAATCCTCATTTTCGGCAACGGTGCGTGCGCCATTTTCGGATTCTTGTTGCGCGTAATCCAGCAAGAGCGGTGCGCTATGGTCTTGATAATAAGCGCGTTGCATCTCATCTTCTTTACGAGGTAGGTTGGGGATGATATTCTGCGCCCAAATTTGCCCATGTGGATGCGGATTGCTACTGCCCATCATCTCGCCACGATTTTCAAAAACTTGTACCCATTCATATTGCTGACCGAGTTCGGCGGTTTGCGATACCCATAAATCAACCACGGTACGAATCCCTGCGAGCGGCATTTCTGCAAGTGTTTGATTATGCTGAGGCGAAAAGCAAATGACACGATTCGTGCCTTCAACATTCCCCATCTTGAATAGTGGATTATGGTTATCAGTTACTGTTGGAATATTGTTCAGCAAGGCGCGGAAATCATTATCAAACACATAAGTTGAGTCATAATCAGGGTTGGTTGTGCCATTTTTGCGTGTGTTGGTCGGGCAAAGATAACAGGTCGGATCATATGTAGGGCGTTCATCCGCAGGGATAGCATCTTCTTTACCTTGCCAAGGGCGCTTCATCCGATGCGGTGACACTAAAACATAATCGCCCGTGAGCGGATTATAGCGTCTGTGAGGGTGTTCGGTGGGGTCAAACATGCTTGCTCCAATACGATTATAAAATATAATTAGAGCCTATCGTAAATGGGATAATATGCAAGCACTCATTTTTATATTTTGGATAATGTGATCGACTACAAACGCCTCAAGAAAAAGGGCAAGTTGAGCAATGTTGCCACCATCGCAGCGGCACGTAAGCTGATGCACATCTGCTGGGCGTGTGTCAAATATGAGCGCATGTACGACCCAAATTATGGGCGTAAAGAGGCTTAATCTTGGTCACTGGCATTGCGAGCAGCAATCTTTGCCTTGAATTTATCCAATGTCAGCGCATTTTCTTCCGCCCATTGAATTGATTGTTGATGACGGGCATCCAAAGCATCTTGATTATCGTAATAGTAAGCAATCGCTGCATGAACTTCAGATGCACTTAGATTATAGTGTTCTGTAACGTCCTCGATGTTATATGATGTCCCAACATACATACGGGCAATCATTTCGGCTTTTTTATTTGTTCCGCGTATATAGGCTTGGTCTTCGCGAATTTCGATGTGATTAATAACTTCCATATCGGTATCCTCTATGTGATATAGACTACTTGATTTTCGATGTCTTCTAATGTGCCAGCACCACTCCTGATTAGTGCGTGATACTCTTTGCAAGCTGTGACAATCAATCCAATCGCTGGACGATCTCGATACGGGCAATAGAATATCCCAAAATGGCTCTGTCCTGCGCTCTGCCACTGACTATGCAGGGTCAAAAAATCGTCATCTTTGCTCAGCATGGCACGCTCGTGTTCAATGGCATAGGCTAGCAATTCTTCATCACTAGCATCTTCTAAACCTACATCCTGACAGCGCAAAACATCTATTCCCATAGCATTGAGCTGAATTGCAACTTGCTTAGCGATGTGTGTATCTGTGAAAAACGTTAAACTCATTGTAGCATATTCCTCCTTGCGAGATTGTACCGATTCTCGATCAGATCGCATACAGGGAATACTAAAATGCTTTGTTTTGTATTATTTTTGGGCGTAGGGATTATAGATTCTATGATAACCTTTCGCGACTAATTGAAGCCGACTACAACAAGGGCGCTACGATGTGGCTGGGAATATGGTCGATTATGATGGTGTGAGTCGTACATTCAATGATGCGAACCAGATGACCAATGATGGCACGAACATGCTAACCTATGACAATAATGGCAACCTGCGAACGCTGGGTTCTGATACCTACACTTGGGATAGGGCAAATCGCTTAACCGATGTGGGTAATCACTCTTATGTCTATGACGGACTCTCAAATCGTGTTCAGCAAACAGTGAATAGTGTTGTGACCGATTATCTGAATGATGTGCAACCTGGATTGACGAAATTGTTAGCACAAAGCACTGGAGCAAATGTAGACCGATTTGTTCATGGTGTGCGTGGTATCCATGCTGTCGATGATGGCACAGATTGGAACTACTATGCTCAAGATGGTTTAGGTAGCGTTCGAGCAATGGTAGATGATGCCAGTGTGGTACAGAGTTCGATGAGCTATGACCCCGTATGGTTCACAAAGTCATCTGAACCGAAGAATAGGGTCTAAGCCGCGCTTCGATGATAGTCTTTGATGATGCCACCAAGTATGTGATGACATCGAATAGGTTGACTTAAATCGGGTGCATCAA
>JBAUIA010000288.1:0-17326 GCA_049680565.1 Phototrophicaceae bacterium | reverse complement strand
TGGCGTATGTAAGCCTTCCATTGTGTCTCCTACTGCTAATTATGCAGATAACTATTTGAACGGACTTGATGACAGTATATCGCAAAAATGCTTAATTAACCCTTAAATGATTATAAATATTGAGTTTCATATCAATACAAAATCTATAATCGAGATTCTTTAATGTCAGTTTACACGATTTCGTATCTAAATTATGTAATTTTTTGATGAGTCTTTTAATCTAAAGTGAAGTAGTGGAGCAAGCATCTTTGCCCATTTCGCTCGCAAGCTCGCTCCCGCCTCGCAGGCTATGGAGAAAGAAGCCTTGCGAAGGGCATCAAGTTAAGAAAAATATGAACCACAGAGGCTCAAAGGCACAGAGAAAAATGAGGAAAGCGCCTCCTTTTTCGCCAATAGTTCAAAGTTGTTGGCGATTGTTTTAGTGAAAGTCTGCTAAATAGACCAGCAGAAGGTGTTGAACCTTTTGCGTTGAATGAACATCAAGATATGCACTTTTAATCGCTTAACTAGATGCTAATTGAGGCTTGTGAAGTCCCCTCTCCACCAATGAGCGCCAGCGAATAATGTGGGGAGGCGGATTTAGGGGAGGGGTTGCGGTAA
Organism: Phototrophicaceae bacterium; assembly: GCA_049680565.1. Taxonomy (GTDB): domain Bacteria; phylum Chloroflexota; class Anaerolineae; order Aggregatilineales; family Phototrophicaceae; genus JAUZRW01. The sequence continues at coordinate 16,726 of JBAUIA010000288.1, read as the reverse complement.
AATCCTAGATAAAATCAATAAAATCAGGAGACTGTAGAGACAAGGGATATAAAAAAACTAATTGTAGATTCTTGCTTGTAATGTGACGAGAGCGGTATAATGAGTTTTCCTTGATTGAGATACTGAGATGCTAATTTTATGCCACAGCAACATCGTTATAGTCATCATTCCAGACGTGCCTTACAACATACAGCCCAACTTGCTGCGAGGTACGGTCATGAGATGCAAGATACCGCGCATTTAGTGGTAGGGGTGATGATGTCGGCAGGGAGCTTAGGCGCACATGCCCTCGATATTTATGATTTACCTGTTCCCGTTGCACAAGTTTATCTCAAGCGCTTAATGCCATCATACGAACAAACGACGAAACCTAAACAAGGGCTATCCCTCCAGAAAACACTGGAAATGGCGGCTGATGAAGCTGCATCACTAGGCAGTCATTATATTGGCACGGAGCATCTCTTATTAGGCATCACACGCACGAACCTCGGTAATGCAATTGATTTGCTAAAATTGGTCGAAATCACACCCGAGCAATTACGCCGACGCTTACGCCATATGATTAGTGATGGTCAAATGGAATGGAGCTTAGAGACAATCCGTGCAAATGCGCGTATGAGCGAATTATCTCGGCGCGTTTTGAATGCTACCGAGCAACTCGCCATCAAACTCGATCATCCTATCGTGGGGACAAGCCATTTATTATTAGCCTTGTATCAAGAACGGCGAGGGGTGACATCCTCTTTTCTCAAGCAAAGTGACTTTGATGATAGCCGTTTACTCGCTGATTTATCGTCTAGCCAAACGAGTAAATTCAAGAGCCTTGACCCTGTTATTGACCTAGCCATCAACCAAGCCGAAAAACACGGCAGTCATTATTTAGGGGCAGATCATCTCCTGCTGGCATTAACCTTGCATCCCGACGGTATATTACTATTGGCACATTATGGTATATCAGTTGACAAAGTACGCCGTTTGCTACAAAAGCAATTATCGTGAATTGTCACTGATAGATTAACGCTATGACGAACTCGCCCTTTAACGAATACAGGTTTATGATGATAATGTCAGTTTAACCCGTCAGTGAAACCATAATAATATGACACAAATTAGTGCAGCCGATAATCACGTCATTGCAACAAAAGATGGCAAATGGCGTTTAGCTTATAATGATCGTCCACTTGCGGAAGGCTCTGAGAGGGGATTTCGCTATAGTGCGCGTTTTGGTAAGACACGCCGTTTACCTGAAAATGGCACGGTGTTAGCAGATGATATTTTACAGGTTGTTTTAGGCTGGCAATCCACCGATGAATCGTGGCATCTAGGCTTGATTCTTGCGCCTGATCTTGCAGCAGCGCGTGGTAGCCGTTGGTGTGAGATTGTCCATTGGCCTGACCCTGATATAAGCGTTTTTCAAGATTTAGCACAAGCATCGGGGCAACAATTGGCGCAAGCTATTGGCGTGCCATTTTATGTTATTCCTCCTCAAGTTCCTGCTCCTAGCGCACCACCGCGCCCCTTACCGAAATTACCTTTGCGCTTCGGTCATTGGCAGATGCAAGCGATGCCAAACCAACGCGGCTATTTCACGATTGATCGCACTAATTCTTGGGTGCGTGAGCGCATATCCAAGATGGCATGGTATGGTTTTTGGGCAATGATTTATATGTTCATTTCGCTAGCAACCTTATTTGGTGATATTGCCTTACCTGTGACTGGAACATTGTTACCCAATCCGCAAGTGTTGCCATATCTAGGAATCGGTATCAGCATTGTGTTGTTATTTGGGATAATCATGCAATTGGGTATTTTATTCCTGAGCATTGACCGCATTGTGGTTGATGGCGCACGCGGGGTAGTGAGTGCATGGAATCGTAAAACAATGAAGTGGCACGTAGAAAAAGTAGAGTTACAATCCGTTTATGTTTCGGAAGTTGTCAAACGCCGTGAAAAATCACCGACCACTGAATATGGCGAATTGAATTTGCATCTAGGTGGAGGTAAATTTCACTTTGTGCTGCAACACGAAACCCCTGAAAGTAACGATGACATCCCACAGCCTGAACATCAACTATCAGCTAGCGATGGTGTCCAAGAACTCACGCGAGCAATGGTGCAAACCAATTTACAAGCAGCAGCGCTCTACATTGCAGAAACCGTTGGCGGTGTGCCTGTCTGGTATGACTCGCGCGTGCGATAAGGGTCATATCATTCGATAATCTATAACAAATCTGAGCAGGTGTCATGATGGCATCTGCTTTTTATTTTGGTGCTGTCGTTGGCAACGGATATGGCTTGTTAGCTGTGCCATCGCGCTCCACTACGAATAACGTTATAAAAAATGCCTGTAGATATATTTTAGCTACAGGCATTTGTTCTTATTCAGCCGTTTCTAAGCTAAATTGACCACTCACGGACACACGAAATTGCATCCGCGCATCAAGGTTATCATACTGACGCGATGCCAAGACGTAATCTGAGCCTTCCAGCAAGAGTTGATAATTAAGCTCATCAAAGCCGCGCGGTTCAGCATTAGTCGCACGTTCAAAAGCGAAACGTGTGCCAAGTTCAAGTGGTGCAATCACTCGTAAATCACCTGCTTGCACATTCCATGTACCATTACTAGCGACAACACTCGGTGATAAGGCTTGATATACAGGCAAGCGCACGAGAACGTCGCCATCTGCCACCGTGAACGATAAGCGCTCTAAATTGAGTTCGCCCATATCGAGCGATACCAATTCCGAACGCCCCCCATTGAACGTTAAGAATACGGCAATATCCGCAGGAATTTCAACAATCAATTCACCACGTCCAATATCTTGTAGTAAGGGGAAATCATTGGCTTGACGTTCGATGATTTGTGCTGATGCCACATCGCCATCTTCACTATAGGTCACAATCACTTCACTATTGTTGCTACCGACAAAGATTGCTTCAATCACCCGCGCTTGTTCGCTAACGGTAATCGTCACATCGGTATCTGCCGTATTGACCGTAAGCCCTAGTGTGGTGACAGTATCGCTAATTGCTGATAAATCGTGATCCTCGGTGTTTGGAATCAATGTCGTGACTTGATTATCCGTGCTGACCACATCGACACGGCTCGAAAAAGCAAAGCTGACCAAACCAGCGACCAATGCCACACTCACAATCAACGCAATCCAGCTACCGAAGCGCATCCGATAGCGTAATGCTACGGTTAAGCCTAAAAAGATCAATATTGCAGGAGCAGATCGCAATAAAATATCGATTGCACCCGCTTGTAAGACATCGTATTGTTGGAGTAATGCCACAATAGGGATAAGTGTAGCAACGAGACCGATTGCAATATTCTGTGTGCGCCCTGTAATGATCTGCTTCATGAAGAAGATGATCGCCAGAATGAGCAAGGCAATTCCCCAATATGAGGCAAGATTGAGGTCAAGCGCATTACGCCCAAACCATAAGCCAAGCAAGGCAATCCCAATCAGAACACCAATAAAACCCGCCACCGCGCCGCCTTCACGTTGTCGTAAAGGTGATTCAAGTGGGAGTAGCCACCATAAGGCAATATACCAAATTGCTGCTGCACCCCCTGTAGCAAGCGTCAGCACAATGAAGATGAGTCGCCATATCCATGCGTTGAGCGGTAGGGTAGAGGCAATACCTCCACATACACCACCAAAAATTCGATTACTGAAACTGCGAACCATAGCAGATTTTTCTTTGTTTAATTAAACGACCTGTTAAATATGTAACATCTTGAGAAAGTCAATTTCTTATCTCACACATCCCATAGGATGTCTCTATAAAACCTTTATGAATTGTAGAGAAGCGCAATGGCGCATCAGAGATTTTGAAAACAACAAAAATCACTCAAAAATGAGATCAATTGAAGCAATCGCTACTATACTTGAACTCGGCATAATGAGCAATCCAGCACATAGAGATGAGGGTCAGTATTGCTTATGATGATGATAGTAAGCCGAATATCAAACTAGCCATAATACATAAAGTAATCAAGATGAGGCTATAGCGAAATTGATTCGGACGATTGGAACGTGCTAAAAGCCACAGGATCGGCACAATCAATGTGAGGGATGTAATCGCTAAGGTTGCACTATTCGCAGCAAATGCAGATTGCTCAGTGATGTAAGTATCACTCTGGCGCAAGTACAAACGCCAACCGTGCAAGGCAATCATCATCAGTAACAATACCGTGTCGGCAGCAATCAGATAAGGACGGTCTTCATCATTTGCCACAGGAATCATCATGCTATTGAACACGACTAAACCCAACAAACAAAACATGATATAGGGATTACGAAAAAAGACAAATAGCGTGCCATCACTGGATAACAGCACAATCACAGCAATACTGAGTGTCAGTAGGCTTAATATACGGCTTTTTAAACGTAGAAGGCAGATCAACCCAATAATGACTAAGATAAAGGGCGCAATCAAGCCACTAAATAAATTAAGTCCGATTAGCATTTCGCCTCTGCTTTCGTTTATGCTATGCTTATCATCAATACTGCCATTTTAACGTGATACGATACTATGCAATACAGTGACTTTCTGACACATGATAATCTTAAACAATTGCTACGCTCTTTGAATAGCCGTGCCAAAGCACAACAAGCCACAGGTCGCTTAACGATTCATACCTTGCGTGATGCCATTTATAGCAGTGGTGGACAATGTGCCTACTGTACGGTTTCGGTGCTGAATGCTGATTTTGAATGCGATCATATCATCCCACTACGACGAGGCGGTGGCAATCTAGCGAGTAATATTGCGATTGCGTGTCCAGCGTGTAATCGTCGTAAATCCGATAAGCACCCTGCACGCTTCGCACAAGAAACTATCGCACGTACAGGTATCTTAACCCCTTTATTAGAGCGTATCCTCAAGCATTATGAGGCAGATAGTGCGATTCAGCGTCGTTTGTTTGAAGATAGCGATACCCACAACGCAATTACCCATGATAGTGACGATGACACCCATCCTGATGAGCCTCCTCCTTATATTTGGGGGAAATCTTGAACTACTCCCCTACACGCACCTGACAATAGCCAGAAGCAATTGTACAGCGTGCAATTTCCGCATTATCCCAAAAGACAGCAAATTGTACTGCGCCATTAATCCCCTTCCAGAAGATGCGACTATCGTTTTCAGGGAAGGTCAGCAAGGAGTTAAAGTCAAAGCCTGATGCAGAAACACAATTATTGGGGCGCGACCATCCACTTTGATTCAGGAGTTCAATCGCGTTACACCGTCCATCCGCATCAATAAAGCTATAGTTGCGCGCCCAATCCGAGCCATTAAAAGGTTGGCTGAGGGCTGTTCCATTGGCATCAATCGCTAAAAATGCAAGGCGACTTACACGAATACGGGAACTGCTACTATTCCGAACATAGAATCCTGCTGTGTTATAGCTTAATTCGAGCAAACGCCCTGATGGGAAAATAACAGTTGGGATTGCAGCTTGTTGCGTTTGTGTAGCTTGCTGATTAAATTGTGCTTGTTGAGCGCCTTGTGTCAGCGTCGCTTCAAGTTGGGCGTTGGATGTGGCAATGACAGCATTTGTGACCTCGATAATGGCAGCCGTTGCAGCAATATCATCAGTGGGGATAATCGTAAATTCGACCTCCGTCGCGGTAGGTATCGCGCTAGCGATAGTAACAGGTGCTTCTGTTGCCGTTGCTACATCAGCAGGTGCAAGCGCCAATGCTTGTTGTGTTTCGGCAAGTGCAAGTGCCTCGCTGGTTGCTGCCAGATCAAGCGCACTAGTCTCCTCAACTGTATTATTGCCACCGAATGCAAAGACAGCTATCAAAATGACGATTATCAAGACTGCGCCAATTGCACCGCCGATATACAGCATCTGATTATTCGATTTTTGTTCAGGTACAGGCATCGGTTTCGGTGGTGATGCCATTTTATGAGCAACACCGACAGCTTGAGGCACGCTCATGGATGATTTTTCATCCAGTTCAAGGGCGAGCATATCCGCCAGTGACATATGCGAAATATGGGTTTGCTGATGATTGCGCTTGCTGATGGCAGCAGGTGGCATAATGGCAGGTGATGTTGCTGGATCAGTTGATGTATCTTGCAGTGCAGTTTCAAGCGCATCAATGAACGCTGTTGTACTCGCATAGCGCTCTGAGGGTTCTTTGGCTAAGGCTTTGAGTAGCACTTTCTCAGTTGATGGGTTCAATTGAGGGTTCATATAACGCGGTGAGGGTGGCTCTTCTGTAAGATGTTGCATCGCTAGTGCTGTAGCACTGGGGTCATCAAAGGGTAATGTGCCTGTCAGCATTTCGTACAATACAATCCCGAAAGAATAAATATCACTCTGCGGATTCGCATCAGATGACCGACGCACTTGCTCAGGCGCAACATAATGAGGTGTGCCAAAAATTTGCCCCATTGAGCCTGTATTCATATCTAATGCCAAGCCAAAATCAGTGAGTACAACGCGATCATCACGGCTAATCATAATGTTACTCGGCTTAATATCACGATGAATCACTTGGCGCTGATGGGCATAATCTAAGCCATTGGCAACCGCGCGTGCAATACGAATGACATCGTCATGAGGCATCAATTCATCATCACTGATATAGCGTTTCAATAAATCTGATAAAGTCGCACCATCAATATATTCCATCACAAAATAGTAGAGATCATCTTGTTGATCGGCATAATAAACCGAGATAATATTTTCGTGTCGCCAGCGTGCTACTAATTTTGCCTCGGAGACAAAACGCGCAGCATATTCTGGATTCCCTTGAAACTGAGCATTAATCAACTTAATGGCGACAGGACGATCTAGTTGTATATCTTCGCCCAGATAGACCACTGCCATTCCGCCTTGCCCAATCGGGCGGTCAATACGGAAGTTGGCAAGTGTCTTGCCGATAAGAGGATCATAGCTCATAGGGTATTGCTCCTTGATAATAGTCTACGCTGTATGTGAAATAGACAATCCGCGAAAGGGTTAAAATAGCGTGTATTTATTATGCTAGTCAGCTAAAAGCGAATATATAGCAGTTTCGATTAAGATTCGGACATTTTAATGTCAAATTTTGTGTTTTCGCTTTACGATTTAACGGACAAGCCTTTTAGCGTCAGGCGCTCTCAGTTTTGTCTAGTTGTTAATAGAATTTTCTACAAATGATGTGCTATTCGATTATTTATTATTTGTCATTGATTTTCTCTGTGTCTTTGAGCCTTTGTGGTGAAAATTGCTTTAAATATGTTTTTAGCAAATCATTCCACATATGATATATTCTATTCAGTTTAACCGTGTGCTATCTAGCAATGTTACGAATAATACAGCCTTACTTAGCTTGAGCGATTTCACTGCTCTTGAGCGTGATGCGTTTTAAATCATCCACATAGGCATTCAAACCGCGCACATAGGCATTGAGATAATCGTCAGTCATCGCTTGTGCTAAATCACGATGTCCGATGTCAATTAGCTCGCGCACATGCGGACGAAAATCACGCAGGCTAATCACCATCCTATTATCAGCATCCGTCAGGACACCCCACGCCAATTCTTTTTTATCATTATCATCTTTTGCAGTGATGAAGCGTCGTAATGTACTCGATTTTGCAACCTGACCCACATTAGAAAAGACTTCACGCCCTTTGATGATGTCATTGAGCATATCAAAATTTTCGGGAACTTGTGCCAAGAAATGTTGTAGTGGCGCAGGCATATGCGCCAGTAATTTAATCGTGCCAACACTCGCTGATAAGCCTGCATTGGCAATTTCTTTTGCACGGCGCATCACCGCCCCAAAACCTGCTAATGCCGATAGATAGCGTCGTTGTAAATCATCGAATGTTTGCTCATCAGCCTTCGATTGATCGCTTGATAATGCCAACATCACTTGCTGATGCAAATCAAGCAAGTTCAATTGTGTCAGTGGCACTTCAAAACTCATCGGATATAAACGGTCACGCGGGTTTTGACGACTAGCATCAACAGGCATCAGAATAGCAGGCGGTGTTTTTTCTTGCTTGAGCGCCAGTAAAGCCTTTTCGGCGACCTCTTTGCTGTATTTATCTTTTGTGAGTGCCTCTAAATCAGATACAATTTTCTGATGAGGCACATAGGTCATCGCATGAATCGCACGATATAACAGCAAGAGATCATTGACGGTCAAACGCAATAAATCGCTACGTTGCTTGAATAGCTTCCGTAAAGCAAAAATCCCATCAAGATCACTATCCCGATTTTCTGCCGATGTTTCAGGGCTTACTTGCTCAAGACTCTCAACATATTGGCGCGTCTTATTGGATATTTGCAAACGCGGTGAATAAGGTCTCTCGGTTGGGTCTGAACGCAGTTGGTTGGGTAAATAAGATGCCCATGCAACCGCTTCATTGGTGATGATTTCAGCTAAGGCAGCCGCCCATGTACCATCAAAATAAATATGAGATTGATCGAATACAAATGATTGGCGTGTATCGAAAATCGTCAGTGCATGATCCCCAATACCGCGCTCTGCTTGTCGGATTTCAGCTAAAGGTTGGGCATGATCGCGCGGATTGAAATTTAAGATGATGGGGCATAAGCGCAACATATTGAGTTCTTCGACAAGTTCATTGGGCAATTTACGCCGTACCGCATCCCAATTTTCACGCCGAACTTTTGCAAGCATCGTTAATTCTGCTGATGGTTCTTGTGATGGATGTTGCACAATGGCACCCATATACTGCCGCACAGCTTCGACTTCCATCGGTGTTTTCGTGTTCGCTTGGCAAGCAGGAATTAAGTAATAATGATCGCCATAGACAATCGCAATATGTAAATTCTCAAGATGAACAGGGGTACGGGTTTCTCCATATAGATCAGGCATCAAGAAACTACGGATACTCATCTGTTCTTGATAATTTGGGAGTTCCGTATTTTTTACAATTTTCAAGCGTTCTTGTAATTGTTTTTGTTGCTTTTTGGATAATTTAGCAATTTCTTGAAACAACCACTCATCAAACTTACGACTGCGATACACAGGGTAAGTTTCATCACCACGCGCATCCGATAAGCGTTTATAGGGGACTACTTTTAGCCACTCATCATAAAATTTGAGATATTCATCGCTACCAAATCCATCTAAATCAACACGCTCATCACCGTCTTGCACTAAAGTGCTTGCATCAATGCTACTGGTCTCGTGAACCTTAATCAATTCACGAATGTAGACTCGTTCGCGCCATTCATTCCTTAATATAGCAGGGTAATTATGGAGGGTGTGCATAGCAGACATCACCCATGCAGTCATGCGATCAATATCATCAAGGTGAATTTTATTTTGAGCGAGCATCGTATCAAAGCCATCACTTTCGATGCTAAAGCGTGCAGAATCTTCCCGTAACGCATAATCGACATAGAATTGCCATGTACCTTCAGGAAAAGCAGCTTCAGGATCAAGCCCCGTCAACTTGAGCAAATTTTGGTAACCATAGATCACTTGGGCAGGTCCTGCAAAAAATACATTGAAGACCGCATGGTCAAGCATTTGCTGCATCCCCCGAAACAGCATATTCACATCACGCTTGACTTGCTTCTGCGAAGGTTCTTTGCTCCCTAAACGTGCCAAGCCACTCGCAATTAAACCCGGTACATTGCCCGCAGGAATCATGCCAGCGATGACATTAACGACCCCTTCAAGTTCAGGCAAGGATAATTCTGAAATGTGCCCTTGTTCTTCTGCGATACTGTTGAGCATCGTTAATAAATCACCAGCCGTTACCAGACTAGCATCATTAACTTCATTTTGATGGGGTGATGTCTCTAAATTCATAGCTGTTACATCCTCAATGACCGTATTATGTCATTATAAACGAGTTTTTGAATTGAGCAGATAAGGATTATGCAATATAACGCACCATGCTCTGGAGGATTTTGTACAAAATGAGCCGATTCTATGTTAGACTTATCCCAAATTAACCCACTTTATCCCAAATTTGGACATATGGCTTTCAAAATACATTTAACCAATCAAGCAATCCAACAACTGCATATTTTACCGGGGAAGCAAGCCCAACTCATCGTCTGGACACGGCACGATAAAGCGCAATTCTATGATTTGGATACAGGCACATTCTTACATGAAATCACATTAAGGGCAGCACCCTCGGCGCGTAATAGCGAGGATTGGTTGCAATTCCTCAGCCAGACAAAAGGGCAAGATAGCAAATTTTACTTACCACTGATTCAAACGCCCTCTGTGGATATTTTTAGCACCGATGATGGTGGTTTACGGGTCTATCGTCAAGCGAATGACGAACTGTTTATGGAAACAGATGGCATTGAGTATCCCTTGAGGCTCATTGGTGGTGATAAACTCATCCGCATGGATTTAGATGGCGCATTAGGCACATTTGTTGGCTTAGATGAAAATCTAAATTTACATATTTACCAACAAGATATTCGCATCGGTGCATTTGATATTGGTCTAAAACGTAACCGTGATTTACGCGCTAATGTTGCAATCTCACGCGGTGGCAGTGCAATCTATGCCAGTGATGGACGGCGCTTAGTGATTGTGGATACCAGTGGCACAGTTCAAAAGACACTCGAAACGCATTATTATATTGGTCAGATGGCAGCGTCACCCAATGGGGGCATGGTTGTCACCAGTGATATGGAATCTGGTGTTTTACGAGTCTATCGCGGTGAAAAATTGATCTTAACCCATCAAAAATTTGCCATTGACCTACTCGCAGATGCCAACCAAGTACAACTCATGGCAGATTTACCTCCACTAAGTACAGCCATTAGTGCCATGACTGCCTACAACAAAGGCATTTTTGCTTTTGCAATATCAGGGGTCGTTTGTGTATCCAATGTCAAAGATATGGATGAAGTCCCACGCCCAAAAACCTTATTGTAAACTTATAGCGTTTAGCTAGAATGCCATATGTGACATAGTAACCTTCGATCAGTTTTTATAAATCGTAGGGGATGGGGCGCTCCCGAAAATAACTACAAAAATTATACATTTCATGTGCTTCATCTCGCTGGCTGCCAATATGAAGGATACCGCATGAGCGGTATACTGAAACATCTAACCTAACGCTATAATAAAGGAACACCCAATGAAACTGTATTTCATCCGACACGGCAAAGCTGGCTATGATGCACCAACTGACGAAGCCCGTCCACTAACGCCCGAGGGCATCCAACAAGCAAAAAATAACGGCGCATTATTTGATAAAATGGGCATTATCCCCACAGCTATTTATACCAGCCCGCGCCTCCGCGCCCAACAAACCGCACAATACATTGGCGACGCACTCGATATTGCACCGCAGATTGACGAGGCTTGCAATTTTGATTTTACGGCACAAAAAGCCTTACATATCGCCCAAAACCATACCCCTGATGACATTCTCTTTTTTGTTGGACATAATCCGAGTATGAGCGAAGTTGTCACAACTTTAACAGGCGCACAAGTTGATCTCAGTACCTGTGCTGTAGCATATGTCAAAAATAGCATGTCAGCACCTTCCCAACGCGCGACCCTTAAATGGCTCATCACCGCAAAAATGGTTGCTGCAATGCTAGAATGAGTCCATATTTTTACATTTGCTAACAACTAAGCCTCCTGAATTGTTATTTCATAACAAGACATATACATCTTTGAACATTCACCATCCAAGCAAGATGGTATAGTTAGAGGTGTAATGAAATAGACTCTGATTTTAAAGATGCGGAGAATCGTACCAATGAAACTTATGAAAAAACAAAGCGAGCGTGGACAGAGCTTAGTCGAATTTGCGATTAGCTTACCCGTTCTTATTTTGCTCCTCTCTGGCTTGGTTGATTTTGGGCGTGCATATTACACATTTATTGCACTCGAAGAAGCCGCCGCAGAAGCGGCATTGTATTATGCAATTTTCCCAAGTTGTCCAGATGCAAGTGCCAGTGTAACGGGCATTGATTGTAGTGACCCGAATAATGCGATTTATCGTGCGACTAACTCGGGCAATGGTGAATTTGATTCCGCACTAGCCACATGGAATATCCCATATGATGCAGTTACAAGCCCTGCGCAGGGTTGGCGTGATCCACTCCTCAATGGATGTAGTACGATTGGTTGTAGTGTGCTAGTTCAAGTCCGGTATCCATTTGAAATACTCACTCCCGGAATCCGCTTTTTCCTCGGCGGTGGCGATACCCTCCCAATCCGTACCCAAGCATCACAGATCATCGTGTACGATACCGATTAGAAAACGCATAACAGGGATAGTTTGGAGACGAATACCTTATGAGAAGAAGACCAAAAATGGGGCAGCTTAATGCCCAAAAAACAAAAGGGCAAGCACTGGTAGAATTTTCACTTATTCTGCCGATTTTGCTCCTTGTTGTACTCGGCATCGTGGATTTTGGACGTATTTTGTTCATGTTCTCAGGTGCATCTGGCAGTATCCGTAATGCGACCCGCCAAGCTACTCTTGCAGGAGAAATTCTAGGCGTACCGCGCTTTATGGCATGTAATACGATTAATGGCTTGGCAGGTGAGTTTTTCCTCGCAGGGGATTCTGTGCAAGATATTGCAATCCTTTATTTTGATACAACTTCGGCAGCACGTAGCAATGCCGATATTGCAACTGCATTAGAAAACTTAGACATTACCACTCAATCAACCCTCGATCAAGCCGATTATGATTGCGATGGAACCACAACACCACCCCTGCCTGATGCCTCTGGAATTAATAATGGGGATCTAATGGTTGTGCTGATGGATGTTGAGATTGAGTTCATCACACCTTTCCTCAGTGAATTATTTACAGACATTCGTGTTGAGTTCCGTTCACAACGAACAATTGTTGAATCGCTGCAATTACAGACTGTTGCTGATGATCGCGATGGTGATGGTTTGGACGATCAGTGGGAATTCGAGAACTTTGGGTGTGTATTAGAAAATACACAGGATCAAGGTACAAATACCGTATATTTAATGCCTAACCCTGATGGCACAAATACCTATTTCCTTGCAATGGAAACACCCGGTTCACCCGGATGGTCTTACTTATCTAATACTGTCGGGTATCAAAATAATCCTGTACAAGTACCGCAACCTTATCCTGCAGGTAATCAACCCGGAACACCGATTATTTCGAGTTATTCGATTTTTGCTGGCGACGATTGTGCGCGTACTAGTATTCCACAATCAGTGCTTGACGATACTGCACATCCAGTTGATCCCTTTAATACGAATGGCTACAATTGTGATGCGACTATTGTGGATGGTTCTTATCAAAATTGTCGTGTCTTTGCTACTGACCTCTTCAATGCACTTGATGATCCTGATGGTGATGATTGTGTTAACGGGTGCGAGGAAGCCAATGACATTAATCCACAAATTTCTGATTTTGATGGCGATGGTTTGACAGATTTGGAGGAGATTACTCTTGGTACTGATCCTAAAAATCCAGATACAGATGGTGATAACTTAACAGATGGCGATGAAGTCAACATCTATAACACCAATCCCAATGAGGCAGATTCTGATTTTGATGGCTTAGATGATGATGATGAAATTTTAGTTCATCTTACCAATCCTAGCGTTGGCGATACCGATGGCGATGGTTTGGCGGATGGCTTTGAAATCAATGGCTTCGATCTTCCGAACTTGAGAATCAATGGCATTTCTGACCCTCGTTTCGGGATTGTAACCAGTGCGGTTGCAGGTGGCGACGATACCGATGGTGATGGTGTTAGCGATTTTGATGAATGGAATGGCTATGATGTCACTTATAACGTCAATGGTGTACTAACCACCTTCACAGTTTACACCCACCCATTATTGCTTGATACCGATGGTGATGGACTCAATGATGGTGCTGAACGAAGCTTAGGCGATCCAACCCGCGTCAGTGACCCAACCTACACGGATACCGACGGCGATGGACTCAATGATTTTGAGGAAACAATCACATACCAAACTTACGCCGATAACACCAGTTCCGATGACGATCAATGCCTTATCAATGTTGATCCGACCAATCCATTAGCCGTTGCAGGTGCAACTGACCTCAGCGATTTTGATGAAATTTTCGGCGCACAAGCTGTAGCTGCTGGCATTAATCCTGATGGCGATACTTTACCGGGTGGTGCAGCTCGCGTTAACGCTAATGATAGTGATTCCGATGGTGATGGCTTAAGCGATTGTGATGAAGTTTACATTTACGACACAAATCCTTATGCTGCCGATACAGATGGTGGCGGTCTGAATGACTTTGAAGAAGTGAAACCTGAGAATTATTGCCGTGATACAAGCGTTGCATCTGATGATACAACCCCTGTAACCTGCGGTAATACTGCCGATACCGATGGTGACGGTTTGCCTGATGGCTGGGAAACCTTTTACTATCCTGATATTACAACCGTCGATCAATCATCAGATACTGATAATGATAACTGTAACAGTGCTTGTGAATTGTCTCGCGGTTCAAACCCTATTAATCCTGATACCGATAACGATCTTATCCGTGATGGTTACGAACTGGGTACAAGCGCAACCGATCCTGATAGTGATCTTGATGGCTTGCTTGATGGACAAGAAGGCAAAAATACCCTCACCAATCAATGTGTTGATCCCACCTTCAATGGTGGACCACCACCACCACCAGGGCAACCACCGAGAACGTGTTATGCGACTGATCCACGTGTGCCTGATACCGATGGTGATGGTTTAAGTGATGGACGTGAAGCCGACCCTGCAAACTTGCAATATACCAATACGAATCCAATTCTTGCGGATACCGATGGTGATGGTCTCAGCGATGGTGTTGAAATCTTAGGCTATGTTCCGACCTTCCAAGTCCGTACATTCGCTTCATCGGGTGCGCTCGTGGACTATAACCCAAGTGCAAGCCGCTTCTATACCGATCCAAATGATGCCGATACCGATAATGATGGTCTCAGCGATTACCGTGAAGCCAATGCTAGCATCTACCGAACCGACCCTACGAATCCTGATACGGATGGTGATGGTGTTTTAGATGGCACGATTAGTGGTGTGCATGTTGGTGAATTAGGTGATGATTTCAACCCCGGTGTTGTCGGGTATGGTACTGATCCAAAATTGCATGATACCGATAATGATGGTCTATCTGATTGGCAAGAAATCAACCCAACAGGTACATCTTTCACCTATGCAACCATTGGTACAATCACCATCAACTATATTGATGCAGGTGGTGTGAGCCGAACCACAAGCGTAACCCCTGCCGCCGTTAGCGCAACTGCCTTCAATGGCGCAACAATGCTCAACCCATTGGTTGCTGATAGTGATAGTGATGGCTTGAGTGACTTTGAAGAAATCTATCCAACGTCACCCAACGGTGTCACTAATCCACTGAACTATGATAGCGATTTCGATGACGATGGCTCAGGCACACTCAACGATGGCAATGAAACCAACGATGGTGATCCTAATACTAATCCGCTCGATGCGCGTCCTGGTGGTCCTGTATTTCCAATTGATCGTGATGGTGATGGCTTGTTTGATAGCACTGATAATGGTGTTGATCTCGAAGATGCAGGTACATCCGACACTGATACTGATACCGACAATGATGGCTTGAATGATTTTGTTGAAGTCACAGGTTTGCCTTCAGGCTCAATCACATTCTCGTATGTGTATCGCAATACCAGTGGCACAAACCAAACTGTGAATGCGACCACAGCTAATATGTTATTTGCGCTTCCGACCGCTAATACTAATAATCCATTTGGTTATAACCGAGGCTTGGATAGTGATGAAGATGGTATTTTAGACAGCTTTGAAGTCTTCTGGTATCGTCAAACATCTAGCTTGCTTGACACCACTGGCTTTGTAGACTTCGCTACTTCTAATACAGCTAACCCCGGTATTGCCACTTGTCCTTGGTTAACAAATCGTGTGGGGAGTGTTACTAACCAACCACTCGACCCAACCAAAAGCGATACCGATGGTGATGGCTTGTGGGATAGTACAGAATGTCTTGATGGTGGTATCAATGCCAACTATGATCCATTCAATGGGACAGATGGTGTTGTTATTACTCGCTATTTCTCAGATACGAGTCTCTTAGTGCCGATGCAACTTGCTATGCAAGGTTTTTATCAACGTGCGTACAATGCAATGCCAGCAACTAGCCGTGATACAAGTGGGCGAATAAGAGTGCGGATTCCTCGTACCAACAATCAGTTACTGATTACTAATTTGATCACTACTTGTGGGCTTGCCTCTAACGGTACAACGACAGCTAATACTTGTGGTAGCTATATTAGAAGTAATGGTAATCTAACAAACACTCAACCAAACAATAATAATGGTTCAAATGATGATACGATTGATATTTACATCGCACCATCTGTATTGTTCCAATATATCCGTAATGAGAATGGATCTGCTGCACTACAAGTAGGTACTCTAACATACGGCACACCATAACCGTTTGATCTAAGATACTGCTAGCAACAAAAAAAGAGTGTGTCGGCAATTTGTCGGCACGCTCTTTTTATTTATTGCAAATTCATTAAAAACTAGATAATGGTGGGGGCGCATCAAGATAGGTCTTAAATTTGATATTCTACTGAAACCCCTCCCCAGTGCGTTCGCAAGCTCTCTGCTGGATAGGGGTTGAGTAGTTAAAATGGTAGACTCTTTATCCTTATTTGATGGTTAGGGACTTTATGTCTTCCTGCTTGGCGGGTGTAGACAGAGCA
>JBAUIA010000287.1:0-4794 GCA_049680565.1 Phototrophicaceae bacterium | reverse complement strand
CTGGTTACTTTATTTAGATGGCGTGGTGCATCGACATTCAAACCGCGTTCTTGTGCAAGGTAATAAGCGAAATATTGACCCGGAATGACGGTACATAAGGGACTAAGCCACTCAGGTAAATCATCTGGCAAGCGCATCGGATTACGCGCATAAGCAAGTGCTGCATCATCATTGCTGATAACGAGACATTCTGCTTTTTTGTGATCTAACTCTGATAATAAATCAAGCAATTGCGCTTGCGGTTTACCTTTCGGCGCAACGACAATCACAGGGAAACCTTGCTCAACAATGGCGATGGGTCCATGCCGAAAATCTGCTTCGCTATATTGTTCACTGACGATATAACATAATTCTTTGATCTTGAGGCTGATTTCAAAAGCAGTGCAATAATTATAACCACGTCCAATCGTAGCAAGTTGTTCGATATAGCGATACCGTTGCGCCCATTCACCCACGGCTTCATTCTGTTCAAGCGTTGTTGCCATCCACTGAGGCACACGCGCAATCGTTTCAAATGATGCTGTTGTTAAGGCTTCGACCAGCATCGCAATTGCCATTAATTCTGCGGTGTAAGTTTTAGTAGCTGCAACACTGCGTTCTAGCCCCACCCCAAGATCAATATGAAAACGTGTTGATTGAGCCAATGGCGATTGTGGGTCATTGGTGATGCTCATCGTCAATGCCCCTTGTGCAGCAGCATCGGTCAGCACTTGGCGTACATCAGCAGATTGCCCACTCTGTGAAATACCAATAACTAAAGCATTGCCCATCTGAGGTTGTGCGCCGTATAAAGTATGCACCGATGGTGTCGCTAAGGCTACAG
The DNA here is from genome assembly GCA_049680565.1 of Phototrophicaceae bacterium. Classification (GTDB taxonomy): domain Bacteria; phylum Chloroflexota; class Anaerolineae; order Aggregatilineales; family Phototrophicaceae; genus JAUZRW01. The sequence goes on along the minus strand of JBAUIA010000287.1, from coordinate 3,971 downwards.
GCAAGTTCGCTTGAATCCCTAAAGCATACTGAGCATAACGCGCTGCATTATCGCTTGTTCCGCGTGCTGCAATCATCACGAAAGCAGGTTTAAAATCATGAATCGCCTTTGCAATTTCTTGCACATATTGTTCTTGATGGCTAATTAAATTCGCAATAACATGCGGTTGTTCTTGAATTTCATCATAAAGATAAGACATTTTAGGCATCTCTTTCATAGATTACTTGTCCACCTGAGAGTGTTACTTGAACGGTTGCTATATCATCAGCATCCAAAATTACAATATCGGCATCATAACCCACACTGAGGCAACCGATACGGTCATCCATAGCGATTGCGCGTGCAGCATTTTGTGAACTCACTTGCCAACAATCACAAATCACTTGCTGAGTAGCATCCAAAAAGTTAGCCAATGCACGGTTCATGGTTAAGGTGCTGCCAGCGAGTGTGCCATCTGCCAAACGGGCTTCTCCATTTTTGACAGTCACTTGATAGCGCCCTAATTCATACACCCCATCAGATACGCCCGCAGCTTGCATGGCATCGGTAATCAATAACAAGCGCTCTGTGCCAATCGCCTGATGCAATAGGTGCATCATAGCAGGATGAACATGAATCGTATCGGCAATTAATTCACAATTTACCGTTGGCGCAAGCATCAAGGCAGCCAATGCACCGGGGTCACGATGATGTAATTTTGGCATGGCATTATAGGTATGTGTGGCGTGCGATAAGCCAGCAGCAATCGCTACTTGTGCCTCATCATACGTTGCTGTCGTATGGGCTGCGGAAACCGTTACACCTCGTCGCAGACATTCGGCAATTAACCAATCGCTATCGTCTAATTCAGGCGCAACCGATACCAGTTTAATCACCTCTAAATCCAACCATGAACGCATTTCATCTCGATCAATTGGGCGAATATATTGCTTATTTTGTGCGCCACTTTGCGCGATATGTAAATAAGGTCCTTCGAGGTGAGCGCCGATAATTTTTGCTGCTTGCTCGGGGTGCGACATTGCCTCACGGATTGTTTGTAGGGCTGCGGTAGTTTCTTCTGAGGAAGCGGTCAAGGTTGTGGGTAAAAATGAAGTCACACCGTTTGCTGCAAAAAAGTGGCTCATTTTTAGCAATCCCTCAACGGAAGCATCCATTACATCAGCGCCCACTGAACCATGCACATGCACATCAATGAAGCCAGCTAGCACATAATCACCACCCGCATCAATGATGGTATCGGCTGACGGTGCGTCCCCTTGCCCAATCGCTTGAATTTTGCCATCCGCACACAATAACCAAGCATCGTCAATGCAAGCATCTGCGGTGATAATATGTCCATGTTTAATAAGTAATGTCATCATGATGCCTCGCTATTGGCTAAGGTTAATTTTGCAAGTAATGCTGCGCCAATCACAGGGCGATATAAGGCTTGAGGGCGCTCTGAAAGCCCTAATGCAGCACAAACCCCACGGCTGACGGGGTTATCATGCGTGACAATGCTCCCTGCAAAAGCAATTTGGGGGTCATTCATCTGTAGGCGCGTCATTGCGGTTTGAGCTTGTGCTACCAGTGCAGCACTCGCTTGTGATGTGATAGTTTGTGCTTCGGACATGCCTTCGTCGGCTAATTGCAAAACGATAGGCGCTAAATTAGCAATCGTAGGAATCGGTTGCTCACTGAGGTAAACCGACTCAATCAAATGGCGCGGACTAGTAACACCTAATGTTTCCGCAATGACCTCTGTAAAAGGGCTTTCTTCAGCGCGATCAAAGGCATCAGCAACATTTTTGAGCGCTTGTAAGCCCATCCAATAGCCACTACCTTCATCCCCTAATAAATAACCCCAGCCCCCAACTTGTGCTGAATCACCTGCTGCATTGACTCCAAAAACACCACTACCTGTCCCTGCCAATATCAGGATGCCATGCCGTTTGCCCAATGCGCCAACTAAGGCAATTTCATTATCGGATGCGGCTGCAATATGGCAGCTTGGCAATACATCGCGGATAATACCGTGTAACCAATCATTGGCATAAACTGCCGATGCCCCTGCAATACCAATGCCAACACCATCAATTGTACCGTCAACCTGTAACAGTACATCGCGCATCGCTGCTTGGATATGAGCAGCAGCAACATCACGCCCAATTAAATTTGGATTGGCTGTACCTTGCTTAACTTCAGCAACGATTGTGGCATGTTCATCAATGATGGCTACCCGTAAGGTACTCCCTCCGCCATCAATCCCCATAAATAAACTCATGCCTCCTCCTTACGGAGTAATCCTGCATAAATACTAGGGGTACTATCGGGGATGACAGTTGCGCCGGTTGCTTTTTCATAAAATTCAATAGGTCCAACACCGCCGATGACAGCATAGCCGTAACCTTGCGCCCACATATCATGCAAACAAGCTAACAAAAGCGCTTTACCTGTACCGCGTCCGCGTACCGATTCATCGACCCCCGTAGGACCAAAAAAGCCACGCCGTGTTGTATCGTAACAAGCGAAGCCAATCAAGCGTTTTTCATACGTAGCAATGAAACAAGATACAGGTTGCCGATTAAGTGCGACATCACATTCGCTGACCCAATAATCACTAAAATGCTCCCGAATCCAAGGCAAAATGAGATGTTTTTCGGGGGCAAGGGCGCGACGAATCGTAATATCATGCTGTGACTGTGTATCGACAATGGGTGGCAAAGCATAGAGTTTAACCAACATATCAGTCATGCGTTTTATTCCTTACGATCAATAATGGTGCGTAAATTATCTTGTGCATCCGTCAATAATTGCAGCGCACTGGTGTAATCCACCTGACATTCGTGCATCACAATCGCTGCTTTAACATTATTATGAGCATTGGTCAGCAAGCGAACCGCCGTTGCATCATCCACATTGATGATTTTTTGGATAATCCCTTGTGCGCGTTGTGCTAATTTCTGATTGGTAACTTGCACATCCACCATCAAATTACCGTAAACCTTGCCAAGTTGTGCAAAGGTTGCCGTGCTTATCATATTCAGCACCAATTTTTGGGCTGTCCCTGCTTTGAGGCGTGTACTACCTGTCAGAATCTCCGCGCCGACAACCACACCAATAGCAACATCGACACCCTCTAATAAAGGTGCAGGATCATTGCAGGCAACACTAATCGTTGCAGCACCCAGTTTACAAGCGTAATCCATTGCACCGAGTACATAGGGCGTGCGTCCACTGGCAGCAATGCCGACCACCACATCATCTTCATTGAGAGCGCGTGCCATCAAATCTTCTGCACCGCCATCAAAATCATCTTCTGCACCTTCAACCGCTTGCAAAAATGCCCCATCACCCCCAGCGATAATACCTTGTACCAATTGAGGCGATGTTCCGAACGTCGGCACACATTCGACAGCATCCAACACGCCCACCCGTCCGCTTGTGCCTGCACCAATGTAGAATAAGCGTCCACCTTTTGCCAAGCGATGGCGGATAATATCAACCGCTTCTGCAATCTGTGGCAAGACCTGCTGAACAGCCAGCGCGACTTTTTGATCTTCCTCATTCATCAAGCGCAAAATGGATAAGGTATCCATTTGATCGAGATGACTGGTTTTTGCATTTTGCGTTTCAGTTAACATGGCATCGAATCCTGTATTGATATATTTAGACGAGCAAGAAAATAGAAATAAATTTAATAATATTCTTGAAAAAATTAGTGATGTTTGAGTAACCTTCGATATGTTTTTATAGCGTGTAGGGAATAGACTTTATGTCCTCCCACTTAGCGGACGCGCCATTGCGCGTCCCTACAAATTCAGGGTGTTGTAGGGACATCCAACGGGATGTCCGCCGAAAATTGTACGATCTATTTCCAATTATTTATCGATACTTACTATTGTAATGTCCTGAAAGTTTTTATAGCGTGTAGGGGATGGACTTTATGTCCTTCCCACTTAGCGGACGCGCCATTGCGCGTCCCTACAAAT
>JBAUIA010000286.1:0-2131 GCA_049680565.1 Phototrophicaceae bacterium | reverse complement strand
GGAGGCGCATCATTCAGTGTTATTAGCATTCTATAAAAATTACGCGCATGGGCAAATCCTGCTTGATTCAATGCCTCAACGCGTGGTTGATACCCCTCTAAGACATTGGTTTGTAAGATAACACGCGCATCCGCAGGGACTTTATCTAAGACGCGCCTTGCTGTTGTTTCCAACCAATTGAGTATAAATCCTGCAAGCGGTGTTCCATATAGCTCATGCTGGATTGTCCATGATGACCACGGACGCACTGGCGTTACATCATTATCCCACAGCACAGCATAGCCAATTAATACACCTTTATCTTCAATGGCGATGGATGAGTTTGCAAGATCAAAATTAGGTTCTTGCCAATCCGAACGCAAAACATCCGCGTTCCCCTTATTATCAATGCCCATTGCACGATTAGCAGCATCCCCCAAAATAACCACTGCCTCAGCATCATCCAAGGTCAACGGACGGCTTGTATAATGAGAGGGTAATCGGTCAACCATTGTTTCTATTGATTCAGACATTCATTTTTCCTTTACGACTTGTTTTAAAACGTCTTAAATGATTTTATGAGTTCATTATGGGTCATTTCGCAGATTAAGTCAATAAAGTAGGGTCATTTTTCATCGAATAAAAAAAATCTTGCTTAACACATGGCATCTTATCAGGTATGATTACGCCCGTTTTGTACCATGAACTATTTTGGAGATTATTACATAATGCGCGATAAAAAAATGCAAAACCGAATCACACTCTTCCTTGGGATTTTCTTATCCTTTGGGATGGTGGCAGGTTTAGTTAGTCCATTGTTGTTAAGTCAACAAAACTTAAATCCAGCGCAAACGCGACCAACCAATACACCGCGTCCAACGCAACCTGCACCACCTGATGTATCAACCATCAACTTTGACCAAACCTATTTGCATCCATCAGGTTTGTTCACCGCAGCGATTCCAACAAACTATCTACTCAGCAATGAATTTAATAGCTCTAGTGAAGCACAAGTCACAATGGAAAATTCAGCAGCCCTCAGTGTGCTAGAAATCCGTGTGATTCGCCCAACTTTAGAAGCCTCATTGGATTCACCACAAAATCTGGGTGAAATATTCAATACGGAATGGCTACGCTCAAGCTGGAGTCGTTATAGCTCATGGAGTGAAGATGCACGCCGTGTTGAAGGTGAGCAACTCGTGATCGATTTCAGTCTCACACGCGGCGGTCAAGATTATGCAGCACGTCAAGTTGCCTTCACAGACGGCACATGGATTTATATGATTCGTGTGGTTGCACCATCCAATGCTAGTGAAGTCATTCAATATGTTTTGGAAAATGAAGTGGCATCATTCCAACCCGTTGAACGCTTCGTTGGCTCACCACTCGAATGGAATGGTTACTTTGATGATACGAGCGATCATCTGGTGCGTTTCCCCGGTGATTGGCAAGTTGTCGATGCAGTTGATGGCGCACCAGCTTCAATTGCAGGACCTAATGCACAACTCCGCATCGAAACAATTGATGCAAGCATTGACACTGCCGAAGCTGCTGAAGCCTATGTCGCAGGTTTACGCTCAAATATCACAGTCTTATCATCAGAAGCCGTTGAACTAGATGGTAACGCTGGTTTCCGTGTCGCTTATACCCAATCAACCGTTGATGGTGCGACCCAAAGTGGTGTGGTGCAATTCATCACTGTAGGGGATACCACCCATGTCATTAACGTATTGCTGACCGATGTTGCTGATACTGATTTCAATACGGTTGATGTTGAGGCAGAAGGCGCAAATCTTGCGATTGTTGATGCGCTCAGTGTTTTGAATACATTCTCACTCTTCCCAGCGTTAGAATTAGGTAGCTAAGACGATAACAAGTCCCATTATAGATTCAACATGAACGGGTGAGCCTATTGCTGACCCGTTTTTGCTATGTGTTTGACTTGTCAAATAAGAAATTATGTTCTACACTGATTTCCAATAGTCGTAAACACAATATACAGTATCTTTACAGGTATAATACGTATTTTTATGCTATTGTGGTACTTATTGAATTTTTTAGAGATATGAATCTATGTAAGCGTTTGCTAGAGCGAATTGGCATTAAGCTAAGATCATCTCTTTATGGGTACAGTCATAAAATAGGAATTTCG
>JBAUIA010000285.1:0-1873 GCA_049680565.1 Phototrophicaceae bacterium | reverse complement strand
TTGAGTTAGGACTTAGTCAGGAAATTCTTACTTACTGCAAGAGGATTCTCCACGGTTTGTCTTATTTCAGTGACTATCTATTATACGACACATCACAAAACCATGCCTCATGAAATAGCATCATACTTAGGGGGATTGCATATGAAGTCTCAATGGAAGGATAATGGTTGCAAAAAGTGAGGCATCCATGAACTTCGAGAATAGTGTGTTGAGTTACTTTGGCGAGTTAGAAGACCCACGTAATGCTATCAATTTAACACATCCCTTTATCAACATCGTGAGTATTGCGATTTTAGCAACAATTTGTGGTGCAGACGATTGGGTTGCGGTTGAGACTTATGGTCATTCGAAAAGGGTATGGTTGGAGACATTCTTAGATTTGAGCAATGGAATCCCCTCACATGATACGTTTGGGCGTGTTTTTCGTTGGCTAGATCAAGAGGTATTTCAACTGAAATTTGCTGAGTGGACGGCGCTCATCTGTCAGGCAACAGAGGGTGAAGTCGTGGCAATAGATGGTAAGAAACTACGTAGAAGTGGCGACAGTCGCCATAAACGAGATGGTATTTGGATGGTGAGCGCATGGGCAAGTGAGAATCGAATGGTCTTGGGACAAAGAAAAGTAGATGAGAAATCAAATGAAATTACTGCGATTCCGCAACTTCTGGCAAAACTGAATTTATCAGGTTGCATTGTTACTGTGGATGCGCTCAATACTCAAACTACCATTGCAACACAAATTATTGATGCTCAGGCAGATTACATTATGGCAGTTAAAGGCAATCAGGGAACACTCTACGAAGACCTACAACTTTTGTTTGAAGGGTTTGAAACAGAGTTGTATCAGGATGTTAGCTTTGAAACCGCTCGAACCATCAATCAAGCACATGGACGAGAAGAATATCGCCAAGTTTGGGTGGTTACTGCTCCTGAATATCGACAATACCTACGACAAAACAAGAAGTGGGCAAAACTCCACAGTCTCATCAAACTCGTAACGGTTCGTTATCAACCCCTTAAAGATAAGTTGGAAACAAGCACTCGGTATTTCATCAGTAGTTGGCACGCCACTGCTGATGAATTTTTGCACGCCATCCGTGACCATTGGCAAATCGAAAATGGCTTTCATTGGGTTCTGGATGTCGCTTTCCGTGAAGATGAAAGTCGCATCCGTAAAGGTCATGCGCCTGCTAATATGGCACTTTTACGACATATCGCTGTTAATTTGCTCAAACAGGAGAGTACAGCGAAGGTAGGCATTAGCAATAAACGCAAACGGGCTGGTTGGGACAATGATTATCTTGAAAGAGTTGTTTGTTCATGATGATTCCATATGCAATTGCCCTATACTTTTCAGCTTCTTTGGAAAGACAATAAAAGATTTATTCTCAAGTGTAACTAGACTGAGTATTTTTGGAGCAGAATTTGAGTTTAACGCTGAAATCCGACAACGGTTACAAAAAGCAATTTTGAGTTACCCAACAAAAGAAGATTTTTATGTCTCAGAAGATGCTTTAACTAAAATACTAGAAGAAGCTAAACGGGCTAGAAATGATTTGCAAGGATCACGTATTTTATGGGTAGACCAGCATACAGTTGCTAATGCTAATATATTCCGCTTTCTAAATGATTTAGGCATTAACATAGATACTGTCACATCCAATGAACAAGTTGAAAACGCTATGAAATGGTCACCCAATGCCTATGAAGTTATCGTGACAAACATGAAACATTTAGAAAAAAATTTGAGCACTTCTATTGACGAAAAAGCTGGTGAAAAGTTGATCAAATATATCAATAATTCTAATATTGAAAAGAAAGTTATTTTGTTTATTGCTAGTAAACCTGATGAGCAAAAATCAGGGTTTGATAT
>JBAUIA010000284.1:0-1984 GCA_049680565.1 Phototrophicaceae bacterium | reverse complement strand
GATTTTAATATTAACATTATCCTATTTTTAAGGATACTCATTTTGCTAAATATTTACTAAAAAGGGTAAATTTAAACCGCAAAAAAAGCTGATGAACGTTCTCACGCACACCAGCCAATGAATACTGAATTAAAAAGATACGGTATTGAATGTCAAGCTGAAATATAGGCGATACCAGGATGTTGCGTATATTTTGGATCAAACAACTGTTTTTTGGTCACAACAGCCCAAGCGAGATGAAGTAATTTACGGGCAGCAGCACACAAAGCAACTTTCTTGGGCTTTCCACGAGCAACAAGCCCTTGATAAAAAGGTTGAATAATTGAGTTAAAGCGAGCAGCAGGAAGAGCAGCTAAATACAGAGCTCGTCGTAAGCGTTCATGTCCACCGTGTCCAATTGATTGTTTGGAATTGAGAGAAGTTCCTGACTGGCGTGCGTGTGGAGCTAAACCTGCGAATGACACAGCTTGTTCGGGTGAATCACAAGCAGAGAAATTGAGTGTTGCTGTCAGTATCCATGCGGTTGTATTCGCCCCGATACCAGGAATGCTTTGCAAGTAGATTGCGGATTGTGCCCACTCATGGTCGGATGCCAATAAAGCTTTAATTTCTTGATCTAATTCTTTAATTTGCTGTGTCATGATCTGAATATGTGCCTCCAATCGTTGCTGAACACTGGCAATTATGGTTGATTGATGACTTAAAGCATGAAGGCGGTTACGCTCTTGTAGTCGCATTGCGACTAGATCATCTCGATACGCCAAACGTTGTTGTAGATCATGATAAATAGTGGGTGGTGGTGTCCAGTTGGAAAGTTCCATCATCATTCCTAACCGAGCTAAGAGTCGGGCATCCACCTCATCGGTTTTGGTTTGTTGCAACATCATGCGGGCAAAGTATTTGGAACGGATCGGATTAATAACACTCAAGATCAAACCTGCCTCATATAGGTATAATGCCATTTGCATCCAATATGTACCCGTGGCTTCCATCACCACCAAACAGGCTTCTGGTTTATTCACTTGAGACACTAGCTTATCCACCAGTTTCTGCCATCCTGTACGATGTTGCTTAATCGTGATTGGGCTTGATAATTCTTCACTGTTACATCCCCATGATACAGTCGCCGTCTTGGCTGAGATGTCTACTCCAACATATAGGCTATAATTTGACATAAGGTATCCTTTCTCATTGGTTTGGAAGTGCCGAGGGGCAGACACACCCGCTTCTTATCGATTCGTAGTCACTAGCTACTGGATACGGTTCAGGGTTGGTCTGTCCCATCCATATTGGGGAAGTATCTTTTTGACGTGGTCTTTTGCCACTTGAGGCACGCTCTTTCTCACCAATATGGTCGGTTACCACACTTTACTATTGATTGTGTCTACAAACAAAAACGAGCACCTCAGGTACTCGCTTTGTTCAGCCCTCGGCTGATTACAATATATAAGAGGCTGCCCGTCCGTAGGCTGCCTCAATTTGTTTCAAGCATTTCTTGCGATAGTAGAAGATCATCTTGCGCTGTTTGTTATCGCGTGCGAATCGCTTCACTTTAGTGTCAGTCGTTAGAGTATAGAGTGCGAATAATGCTATTGGTAGGTCTTGATAATGCTCGACCACCTGCAAGTAAGGTTCAACTTCACCCTCTGCCAAACGTTCCTGCCAAGTGCGTGGCTGGATTGGCTCATATCCTTCGAGAATACGCTGTAAACGATCTCGAATCCCTTTGATCCGTTCGTAAACCATTGACTACGGATGCCCAAAGGTAGCAATTGTTGGCATCGGTTCAACCTCAGTTGTCAGAATGTAGAGTGCAATTAGCCCCTTCATATCATCGTCGTATTCTTCAGCGAGTGTTTCCATCGCACTCGTGATGTCCAGTCGAAAATCGACATGATGGGTAAAACGGGCATGATGGTCAGCAACATCCCACCAATTCAGACGTAGCTTCGTCTCACGCAAGCCATATTCTTCGATACTGTAG
>JBAUIA010000283.1:0-5459 GCA_049680565.1 Phototrophicaceae bacterium | reverse complement strand
ACATCGGATTTATATAAATTTATCGTATTATTAATTCAATCGCCGTTGCTTCTGAGGCACTCTCTCAATGACTGATATTCTTTTCGGACAATCTTATTATTTACGCTTCGACCAAAAATTATGGGATGCGATGCAACCCTATCCGCCACTCGGTACACTTTATGCAGCATCGTATATGCGTGAACAAGGTTATGAAGTCGGTTTATTCGATGCTATGCTGGCTGAAAATACCCAGCAATGGCAAGCATCACTCGTAGTGCATCAGCCAAAATATGCTGTTATTTTTGAAGATAATTTTAATTATCTGAGCAAGATGTCTTTGCTACGGATGCGTCAAGCTGCCTTTGAGATGATTGACTATGCGAAGCAACAAGGGTGCATTATCATCGTTGCTGGCGCAGATATGACCGATCATACACAATCGTATTTGGAACAGGGCGCAGATTATGTCCTGATTGGTGAAGGTGAAGCCACACTCGCTGAACTGATTAATTACCTCGAAGCGATTGATACCGTTGGTAATCCTATCCAAGAAAGTGACCTCTATCAGATTCAATCATTAGCGTATTTCCAAGATGAAAAAGTCGTCAAAACACCTGTCCGACAAGTGATCCGTACATTGGATGAAATGCCATTCCCTGCATGGGATTTGGTCAACCGCGATCAATATCGTGATATTTGGCTAGAGCATCATGGCTATTTCAGCATGAATTTGGTCACCACACGCGGATGCCCCTTCCATTGCAATTGGTGTGCAAAGCCTATTTGGGGGCAAAAATATAATAGTCGTAGCCCTTTGAATGTTGTACAAGAGATGAAATGGCTCAAAGAGCATTTTCAACCCGATCATATCTGGTTTATGGATGACATTATGGGCATCCGTGATAAATGGATTGAAGAATTTGCTGATTTACTCGATGAGCATGATGCCCATATTCCATTTAAGAGCTTGAATCGTGCGGATTTACTATTACGGGGCAATACGATTCCTGCTCTAGCGCGTGCAGGTGCAGATATTATCTGGATTGGTGCAGAGAGTGGCAGCCAGAAAGTCCTTGATGCAATGGACAAAGGCACACAAATTGAGCAAATTTACGAAGCCACGCGCAAAGCCCATCAACACGGTATTAAAGTCGCCTTCTTTTTACAATTTGGCTACTCAGGCGAAACACGCGACGATATAGAACTAACCTTACAAATGGTACGTGATCTCATGCCTGATGATATTGGTATTAGCGTCAGTTATCCACTACCCGGAACACCCTTCTATGAGCGTGTCCGAGAAGAATTAGGACGCGAAAATTGGTACGATAGCCAAGATATGGCGATGCTGTATCAAGGCACATATCGCACCGAGTTTTATCGCCAATTGCATAAAGTTGTCCATAAAGATTATCGAAGCCGAAAAACGTGGGGCAAATTAGGCAAATGGCTGACAAAGCCACAGGAATTACGTCCGTCACATTTACGGCAAATCGCAGCCATGATCTATCATCGCCTGACTTTGCCACTCGCTACCCGTGAACTAGATAAACTCGCTCAATTGCCCAATGAACCAACACTCGTATCAAATGTGGTGATACAATAAGCAAAACTAGGAGTGAAATATATGATTGATAAACAACAAATCATCAACAAGTTAATATCTGAATCCGATACGCTCCACAAACTCAGTGTCAATCAAATTGGCATTTTTGGATCTGTCAGCCGCGATGAGGCGCAAGAAAATAGTGATATAGACTTTGTTGTCACCCTAGATGAACTCACTTATGATAACTATGCTACCCTTAAAATATATCTTGAAGATTGGTTCAACGCCTCAATTGATTTGGTATTAAAAGACGACATACGCCCAGAATTGCGAGAAACAATATTGGCTGAGGTTATCTATGCCGAGGTCAACTGATCTATATTTAAATGACATCTTGAAAGCGATTGAAGCCATTCAGGAATATATTACTGACGAAGATCAAGAGAATTTTATCATAGACAAAATGCGATTAGATGCCATCATGCTCAATCTCATTCATATCGGGGAAGCCGTAAAAAATATTCCTGATGATAGGCGTGCAGAATTTGGTGAGATTGAATGGCGAAAAATTGCAGGTTTTAGAGATATTGCAGTTCATCAATATTTTCGTGTCAATTTAATAATCGTATGGGATATCATAAATACTCATCTACCTGTCCTAAAAAAGCAAATTCAGGAAATCCTATCTTCAAACAGTTCAGATGAGAACATTTAAGGAACAGCTATGAGCGATGAAGAACGTGAGATTACAGACGATATGCACCTTTCAGACTTAACCGTTGGTGAGTTCAAGCAACTCATGCAATCCATGATGGGACAACCAGCCACATCGGCATCAAGCAGCAAAGTAGACCCACCCATTGAAAAAATTGCGATGCGTCGTAAATCACTCGATGAATTTATGGATGATCTTGGTGAAAAATAAATTTGTGGCTGATAGACTTTGATTGCGCTAATATTAAAGGCTATTATCTATTCTACTGATATGATGAGTCCTAATGACTGATACTTTTATTGTTCGCACCATCTTTTTACAAAATTACTTTGTTCCTGCATCTGAAATGGCAGATTTAAGACGCGGCAATGGCGATATGAGCGAACTCGTCGGCGCGATGAAACGCACTGAATTTGCTGATAGCACGCTCGAAAAAGAACTGAATGCTTTTGCGGAACGCGGTTACCGCATTATCAATATGATTTCTCATCCAATTGATAACAATTACCCGTATGATTTACTAATGACTGTCGTTTTGTCTAAAGACACTTCCTAATTATGGATATTCTACTTACGCACGGCTATTTTTTGTATCAAGACCCTCACGAAATGCAAGTGATGAAACCGTATCCGCCACTGGGGATACTCTATATTTCATCCTACCTCAAATCCAAAGGCTTTGATGTTGGGGTATTTGATACAACATTCAGTAACATGACAGATTTTCAGCAAGCTATTAAAATAGACAAACCGAGCATTGTTGGTATTTATACCAATATGATGACGAAACGCAATGTCTTAACAATGATTGATTTTCTCAAAGGGCAAAATATCTATATCGTCCTCGGAGGACCTGATCCACCGTATTATGCCCAAGACTACTTAGATTACGGTGCAGATATTGTGGTACAGGGTGAGGGCGAATGGACACTTGAAGCGCTGATTCCACATTTAAAACAATATGGGTTAAATCAATTAGATAACATACAAGGCATTAAGTGGCTTGATGATGCTGGACACGTTGTCGAAAATGATCCGCGCCCAATGATTGCTGATCTGAGCGCACATCCTTGGGCAGACCGCGAAGCGATTGATATTGAAGCCTATATGCGTGTCTGGAAAGAGCATCATGGCAAAAGTAGTGTGAGTGTCATCCATGCGCGTGGATGCCCGTATACTTGTACATGGTGTAGTCATAGTGTCTTTGGGAATACGCATCGTCGCCGTAGCCCACAAAATGCTGCCGAAGAGTTGCTCTGGATTAAAGAACGCTATAATCCTGATCTCATTTGGTATGCTGACGATGTGCTGACAATTAATCAACGTTGGTGGTATCAGTATGCTGACGAACTCGACAAACGCGGTGTGCGTATCCCATTTGAAGGCATTTCACGCGCAGATCGTTTAGACGAACAGATGGTTGCAAAACTCGCTGAGATGGGGTGTTATCGGCTATGGAATGGTAGCGAAAGCGGTAGCCAAAAAATCCTCGATGCAATGAAGCGTAAAGTTGACAAACTTGATGTGCAAGCCAAAACGCATCTGCTACAAAAATATGGTATCGAAGCAGGTATGTTCATTATGTTGGGGTATCACACCGAAACGATTGACGATATTGAAGAAACTGTTGAACATCTAAAAATTTGTAATCCTGATGTGTTTTTAACCACTGTGTCATATCCCATCAAAGGCACACCTTATTACGCAGAAGTTGAGGCTGATGTGCTACGTGATGGGTCTTGGGCAGATAATGCTGACCGCGATTTAACAGTGGGAGGACGCTATAGCAAACGCTTTTATAGTTATGCTACCCGTTGGATGGTCAATGAGGTTGCACTCAATAAAGCCCGTAAAGCTGGAACAGGTTCATTACCACGTTTAGCAAAATTATGGCTTAATACTAAAATCGGACGCATCGGCATGGAATTGACCAAAGGCGAACGAGAAATAACAGGTCAAGCGATTACATCCAACGTAACAATTGCTGGCATCGGTGATTAATTGTGTCAACATTTGATGCACTTGCACCAACTTATGATGCAGATTTCACGCAGCAACCGCTTGGTCAATATTTACGTAATCGTGTGCATCAACGTCTCCTAAGCCATTATTCAGCAGGAGATCATCTGCTAGAAATTGGTTGTGGCACAGGTGAAGATGCCTTATTTTTAGCAGAGCAAGGCTTATACATCACCGCAACTGATGCTAATGAAGCGATGCTTAAAATCGCGCAAGCAAAAACTGCCGATTATCCATCAGTCAGTGTCAAGCGCTTCGATTTAACGACCTTGCCACAAACATCCAAGCTAGAAAATGGCTCAGTAGATGGTGTATTTTCTAATTTTGGGGCGCTCAATTGCATTGATGATTGGCAACCCCTCGCAAAATGGCTCAGTGAGCAGATGCCATCAGGTGCAAAAGCGTGTTTCGGGGTCATGTCACCGTTTTGTGCATGGGAATTTATCTGGCATGTTGGTCATTTCAAATGGGATATTGCATTACGACGTTTACGTGGGGATGATTTTGGGACGATGCGAATTACTTACCCAACGATTAAGCGCCTAAGTGATGATTTCTCGCCTTATTTCAAGCGCATCAATGTGATGCCATTAGGCTTATTTTTGCCAACCTCTGCTTTATTTGATGTTGTCCAAAAACGTCCTCACTTGATGAAACGCCTCATAACGCTCGAAAAATATTTTCAGGATACATCGCAACTTGCCTTATTGGCTGACCATTATTGGATTGAATTTGAACGCCTATAACAAAAAAGAGAGTACCGACTGGTACTCTCTAAAAAATCCAATAAGGATATTATCTTACATTGCTTCTTCGTTGAGCCAACCTTCAGCGATTGTTCCCATTGCGTTATCAGCATCATATTCTTGGTCAAGCAATTCACCAAGTGTTTCAGCGACTTTAGTTTCGCCAAGGATACGCGCCCAAGCACGGAGTGAGCCATAGGTTGCGATTTCATAATGCTCAATCTTTTGTGCAGCACAGATAATACCTGCATCACGCGCATCATTATCGCCTTTTTGGCTTGCCATATCTTTGGCTTCTTTGATAAGACCTTCCATCGCGCCGCATTTTGCATTACCGGGATTGACATCCATGTCATCCAATAATTGACGGACAGTATCGTACTGTGCTTGTGTTTCTTCGTAGTGCTTTTTAATTAAGGCTTTTAATTCTGAGTTACTCGCTGCTTCC
>JBAUIA010000282.1:0-21130 GCA_049680565.1 Phototrophicaceae bacterium | reverse complement strand
AATACAAAGAAACTAAATGGGAAAAACCACGCCGCCGTATACGTGTAAAGGGATAATCCACCCCAAAAACCACTTGCAATAAAATCTATCCAGCGATTTCTGCGTAAGCCTCGTAGCATAAAGCCTGTAGATAAACTCACTGCTAAGTAAAAGATTACACCACGATAAATAGAGCGACTAATGACAATATTGCCCATCATTGTAGCAATAACCAATCCTGCACCAACTGCTGCTAATACACGAACATATCGTGGATACCCACTTAAGGCTTCCCGTGTTATCCACATTGTTGATGCAATAAAAGGTAAACTTACAAGTACAGAAACGATCCGCAAGGCGTAAACTGTTTTTCCAAATGCCAGTAGTCCAAAACCTTGGAAAATTCGGAATAAAGGTTCACGACCTTCGCTTTCTTCATAAAGGGGTAATATGCCTGTTGTCGCAAAATGAAAAGCATCAACCGCATTAATGGCTTCATCATTACTAATTCCGGGTGGATAAGCCTCGAGTTGATTAGCCCGCAGACCAAGTGCAATTAGTAAAACACTGATGAATAGTCCATATGCCAATAATGCAGGGAACTTCTGACTCATAGAATAATGACTTTCATTTAAGTAAGCGATCAATATAGCATTACATTATGTTGTAAAGAAACGATAAACATCGCTACCCCAAAGCTGCATAATCAGTGTAGCAATAACAATATATGGACCATAAGGGATTGCATTCATACTAGCATTTGTACGGCTCACAATTGCCTTAACCAATAAGTATAAGATTGCACCGATTGCGCCCAAAAGAGTCGTTAATGCAATCGCAACAACTGTATATAACGTACCAAGCATTGCCCCAGTGAAGGTAATCATCAAAACATCACCATAGCCAAATGCAACCGTTCGAATATTACGCCCCGCAAATGTATTCATCACCCAGCGAAAGACATATCCTAATATATAAATTGCAAAAAATACCCCAAAACCAAGCGCTGCTCCAATCAAGGCATCTTGAAAATTAGGTAATGGTGGACTAATGAAATACGCATCGAATACGGCTAGCAAAATTGCAGGAATCATTACCACAAATAAGATGAGCTTATGTTCCATATCAATGGCAATAATCAATGAGAAAAATGCCATATAGATAAAATTCATCATATATTGTGCGCTGTTCATATCAACAATACTACCTGCTCGGTAGGCAGCTAACCCGAAAAAAAATGCTGTCATAATTTCCGTTAGAGGATGTCGCCATGATAATGTCCAACCCTCATCTTCACGATGCCCCCGTGAGCGTACTTCATCAGGCTGAGGATTATCAGGTAAACGCTTACCCAGTATAAAAGCAGCCAAACCGAGCCAAGTTGCGATAGGGCGCGGTGTACCATCAGGATAAACAGGCAAATAACCACGTTTATTCCGTTGTTTTAGTAGCCGATTGAATTCACTATATTCAGCCAATTCTGCTTTGGTAGCATCTTTTGGTGGCTTCAACTCACTACGGAAAAATGTCCGATAGGGTAATTCATCAGCAAGGATATTGATGAGTATCCCAACCAATAATCCGATAATGACAGCAACGATAACCTCTAACATAAGGACTCCAATTATTGCGGTAAAGGTAATGATGGGGCAGGTGGTAACAATAAAAATGAAATGACAACTAAAATTATTATCCCAAGTAAAATCGCAAAAATTACTGACCATGTTTCGAGTCGAGATACTGATGGCACAGCCATTGATGCTTGTGACCCAATCAATAACTCAACCTCATCCACCTGCCCATCATGAATATGCCATGCTTGTAACTGTGTTTGATGATTTTTTAACCCAACAATCACATGAATAAGATTGGGTGTATGCAATACGGCTGCTCGAATATCTTCTTGGGATGGCTGTGGTTTGCCTTCAGGATGCGAATGATACACAGCAAGCCAATCTAAACCTTGATGCTCAAATGTTTTAAGCGCTTGTAACTGCATCATCCCATCCATCACATAATGAGACTGTGGCTGATCTGCGACGTTATCAATTCGCAAAATTTGGATAGCATCAATACCTTGTCCAGCAATCATGCCACAGGCTTCATGTGGATATGCTGTAAGAACATCATCCATTATAGATTTGACCTGCTGCTGAGATAATCGCAATGACCGCATGAAATATTACGCTTCGTCTTCTTCATATTCAGGAATTGTAAATGTGATTTGATGCGTATCTTGTGGCGGATTACGTGTTTCATAAAATAATTCAACCTCAAGTGTGTAATCGCCAGCAGGGTCATCCGTTCCACGCATGTGCATTGTAAAATCCATCTCGGAGTGCATTGTAGCAATGATATTCAACTCATTAACAAGTTTTCCTGTGCTATCACGCATTAAAACCAGCAAATTTGGGCGTTCCTGAAAAGCCGTAACCACAATATCCGTCCGTACCCGAAAACGATCCCGATAGACAGTGGCTGCAACCGATTCAATCTTGATTTCATCTTTTGGTTTGGGGACTTTGTTTGGATCATCAAAAATGTTAATTTCCATAACGATATAATCTCACTCTATACTTGTTTTCAATTTTTCCAACACATCAATTGCACGATCATAGTCATCCACACCTACAAAAATATGATCGCGGCTATAGGCAGCAAAAGGCATTAAGCTAATATTTGCCTCCGCAAGAGCCGTACTGACAACTGCCATAAATCCTACTAAATTTGACTCTAACACAACATCAAAAGTAATTAAACGATAACGCACATCACTGACTTCAAAACCATTTAAGCGCTTTTTGAACTGCTCAAAGTCTTCATCTTCAATCATCAGCGTAACTTCGTCTTTGTCCAATAACAATCCAGAAAATGGATGATTCGCTTCTGCGATAACGCCAGCAGCAGCAACCAGTCGATTTACAGGAAGTTTCACAAAGCGATAGATATACTCATCACTATATAATGTGCCTGATTGTAAGGCTTGTGCGAGCGTTTGTGCCATTAATGACTCCTCATCATTCATCAAATTGATATGTGCTTTCAGAATAATAGCGTACTGAGCGCTGCGCTAACTTATTACGTATCCACGCATCTAATTGAGCATTTTTCTGCTCAAGTGTTGTCGTGATATCGCTTAAATAGGCTAATGGATAATTTAAACGTAATGCACGTCCTTGAATAATATGTCGGCTCACACCCGGTGGTAAAAATGCTTGATGCTTGGCAGCAGCGACAATATCATCAGCATCATAAGGCGGAAATAATACAAGTGCGATGGCTTCAGGATATAAGCGCCAAATCACAGTTGGATCAGTAATAGCAGTGCGGTTCAGCGTTGCAGCCGTCCGATAAACATTAACCAGCTTGCATAGCGTAGTATTGCGTGCAACAATCGTATCATTCGCCCCATGAATAGATAAGACACTCCCATCGTGCATCAAAATTTGTGCAACCGATTTATAATCCCATCCTGCGCGAATTTCAATATTTGATAATTTGTGTAATTCTTCTTGAAATACCGCTTCTGACCAATCACTAATAATATGTTGCCACACACCCAAATCAACATACCCACTATCATAAGGTGCAACTTGTACCAATAAATATTGATACCCTAATTCTCGAAAACTAAACGTCCGATTCGCACCATCCATCACAACAAAATTACCATCGCCCATCGGCGCGACAATGGGTGGGTTCGTCAAAAATTCTGCTTGTTTTAGCCGTTCAATTAATGGAACTGAGCGTTGCTGGTCATGTTCCTCGTGTGGCAAAATACGATCAATTGGCACAATCCTTAAATCAGGCGGTGGTGCATCTTTACTTGGTGTAATCATCAATAATCTTTCGTTTAAAGTAACTCTATTTTAGTCAGTTAGCCTAGCATGTGCCACGATTTTTGCTAGACTCAACCTTAACCTGACGATAATCAAGTGAGAAACTTATGGGTGCAACGCAACAAGGGGCAGATGCAACCAAGGGACGTTGGTTGACGATTCCGCGCACATTGTGTTTTGTCCGCAATGGTAATGATATTCTATTGATGAAACGCGCCGCTCATAAACGCGTATTTCCCAACCAGTATAACGGCTTGGGAGGGCATATCGAACGTAATGAAGACCCTTTAACAGGCGCACGCCGTGAAATTAAGGAAGAATCAGGCTTAGATGTTTATGATATCAAGCTACGCGCGATTCATAATATTGATGCTGGCGCGGATACAGGGATTATTTTGATGGTTTATACGGCACAAAGTGATAATCGTAATTTCGTTGATGAAGGTTTAGAAGGTACGCTGGAATGGATACCCATCAATGCAATTAATGAGTATGACCTTGTTGAAGATTTACCCCTGATTTTACCTAAAATCTTAGGACTATCTGAGACTAGCCCTCCCTATTCTGTTCATGTCAGCTATGATGAAAACGATGATATTCAAATGCAATTTGTAACTGAGTGAGCAATCATGACCCAAACGCCTGATATGTCCGAAATGGACGACTATTATGCCCGTACTCGCAAACCCCTATTCCAAATACCAGATAATCGTATCGGTAAGCTGGGGTGTGGGGTTCTTATAGTGCTTTGGTTTGTTGTTTTGACCATTCCATGTGCAATGATTTGGTTAGCAGTTGGTAATACTCTAACAATTCCGCACGCCAATGTGCCAGAACCTGAACAACATCCGCGTTTACAAATTCAATTGATTATGGAAATTGATAATCGTGGACTCAAACTAACCAGTTCATCACTCGATCAGATAGACGAAACCAATCTTTGTATTGAAAATAATATCAATTATTTACTCTGGGAAAGTGATGCAAACGCAGCACCTGCAATCTATTGTCAATGTTATCAACGTGATAATAGCGAATCAGAATGGGAATTTACGCAGCAAATTGAATCAGCATGTAATCTTGAGGAGTAATTAATGGCAGTCGTATTTTCAGATGTTGGTGGCACAGTTTTTCAAGGTGCGCCTTGGAGTCATCTTCGCGCTCATCCACTATGGAACAGTTACCGAGGCAATCTCGAATTTGCAAGATTTTTACCGACCTATATTGGCAGTAAAATAGGGACAGTCACTGAAACGCAAATGCGTCAACGCTGGCTAGCAGGTATGGCAGATGTGTTTAAAGGTATGTCCCGTAGTGATCTACATACGCTCTACAGCGAAACTATCACAGGTGAACTACAAAATATTTTCCGCAAAGATGTCATCGCACGCTTGCAAAAGCACAAAGCAGAAGGCTATACCGTTATCCTTGTGTCAGGCATTTTTACAGACTTAGTCCAACTCATTGCTGAAAATATTGGCATTGATGGGGCAATTGGTACAAAAATGGGATTTCAGGATGATATTGCCACAGGTAAGTTAGTTGGGATTCCATGTGTTGGCGTACAGAAAATCGACTATATCAAACAATATTTAGCCGAAAATCATCCAACTGTAGCCTTAGAAGATTGCTTTGGTTATGCCGATAGTTATTCAGATCGGTCATTACTATCAGCAGTAGGGCATGGGGTTGCAACCTATCCTGATGATGGCATGCGCCAAGAAGCTATTTCTAGTGGCTGGGAAATTATGCCAGCATAAAATATTATCGTTGCTAAAGATATAAATGAGGGAATCATATGGCAGCCATTACCAATCAGTCATCACAAACAACCACAAATGTCGATCAAAACTCGTTTTGGCTACGCAATAAGCGCTGGGATTTAATGTTTCTTACGTTCAGTGTTATCGTGACTCCTTTACCATATTTCATGTATCTATTTGGGCGAGATTTCTTTGGTATTGATGATGATCTCAGCCGTAATCTTGTGAATGGTTTTGTCGCAATTGCCATCGGTGGACCCCATATGATGTCTACTTTCTTACGAACAGGCTTAGATAATAACTTCCGTAAGAATTATCCAATGCTCATTCGATCATCTATTTTGATTCCAATGGTTGTGATTTCACTCGCCTTCCTCAATTTAGAATTGCTATTAACAGTATTTTTTGCATGGGCTGCTTTGCATGTCCTGCATCAAGTAACGTATATTGCTGAATTATATAACTATAAAGAGCATACTTACGTCCGTCAAAATAGCCAGATGAACCCGATCTCACGCATGATTGACTACGCACTCATCTTGACGTGCCTTTTTCCTGTCGCAGCCTATAAAGTATGGCACGGCACATTCCAAATTGGCACAAATGATCTTGGGCGTGTCATCCCTGAATTTTTTGAGCAGCGCTGGTTATTTGTTTTACTTAGCACCATTTTTGCTATTGCTGTGATTGCGTATATCTGGAAAACATGGCGTGAATGGCGTACCCATACCATTAATCTGCCAAAAACAGCATTTGTTATCATTACAGTGGTTGTTGCCTTTTTCACAGCATTTCTTCCAAATCTCGATACAGCTTTTCAAGGCTTAAATACATGGCATTCGTTCCAATACCTTGCCATAACCTTCTACATCATCAAAATTAAGCAACAATATGGCGATTTGCGCGATAGCGCTCCACTCGTAGCACGTTTTAGCGCCCAAACTAAAGATAGCAAAGGCTTATATCTACTGAGTACATTTTTATTGCTTGGCTCAGTCCTCATCTTTATGTTGGTCTACTTCTTGGCAGGGATTGTTCGTCCAGATATGAGTGGCAACCAGCATTTTGATACAGCGTATTACACTGCTATTTTATCATTTTTATGGATTCACTATTTTCACGATCATTTTCTTTTCACTGATTTTGAAACACTCGATGGCGCGTATCAACAGAGTGGGGTAGCTATAGGTGATTGATCTAAAGGGGGCATAACACCCCCTGTAGCTCATTAAGCGAGGAATGTTGCTTGCTTGAAGTCAGCTTTTACAGTGATTGTATTAATCCCATTGCTGGTATCAAAATCAAAATGAGTCAATCCATCCACATCAATTCTTGTGATTTCACTCCGTGACCCAATGAGTTGTAATTCAATTTGCTTATAGCTAGGGGTATAATCTCCCACAACTTGCCGTGTTAATGTCAAACGATCTGTATGTTCTTCCGCTTGATAATTGACCCAACGGAATGCACCTTCACGATAACTGAGTCCTTCGCCTGCATCTTCATAGAGTGTTGTTTCTCCTGAATCAGTATAAACGCGCAATTTAAGGGTCTCAATCGCTGGATTCGTTAAATGTTGCAGCGTATCCCACAAGGGCAATACAGTGCCTGATTTAACAAAAATAGGAATGTAATCCAATGGCGCTTCCACACGCACCAATGTACCACCATGATACCGTTCGTTCGTATGATAATTATACCAATCACCTTCAGGTAAGTAGACTGTCCGTCGAATCGCTTTTGGTTTCAAAATGGGTGCAATAAGTAAGGTATCACCGAGCATGAAACTATCATCAATATCGCGCAAGGTTGGGTTATTCGGTTCTGCCATAAAGATCGGACGGATAATAGGTGTTCCATACATCGCATGTTGCGCGAACGCCGTATAAATGTACGGCATTAATTGATACCGTAATTGAATTGCTTCACGCATGGGTTTTTCATACACATCACCAAATTGCCAAGGTTCTTGGTGAATGACATCAACAGCACTATGATTGCGGAAAAATGGCATTAATGCGCCTGCTTGTGTCCAGCGAGTGAGTAATTCTCCCGTTGTATCTTTCATGAAGCCACCAATATCTGACCCCGTAAATGCAATGCCTGATAAACCCATTTGCAAACTCGTCGAAATCGCAATATGTAAATCATCCCATGTAGAATGATTATCACCCGTCCATGAACTCGCAATACGTTGCGTTCCTGCGGTACAGGCGCGTGTAAAAGTAAATTGACGTTGATTAGGGCGGTGTTTTTCCAGCGCTTGTAATGATGCTTGTGCCATCACAGTTCCATAGACATTATGCAATTCTAAATGTGTCCCACCATGACCTTCTTTATCATGCTGAACATAATCAGGTAAATCAACAGGACTCGATACATTATCAAAAATTAGCGGCTCATTCATATCATTCCAGATGCCATCAATGCCTGTTTCGAGCAGTGGGGCAAGTTGTTCTACCCACCATGTACGGACATTCTCAGATGTGAAATCAGGGAAATAACATAAACCGGGCCAAACAACACCTGCTGCATATTCACCATCAGGATATTTCACGAAGACATCTGCCTCAACGCCTGTATCATGCCCAACATAACCTACTTCCGCTTTGATACCGGGGTCAAGAATTGGGATAATTCGCATATTCATTGCATGTAATTGCTCAATCATACCAGCCATATCAGGGAAATTTGCCTGATTCCAAGTAAATACACGATTCTCGCTCATATAATGAATATCGAGATAAATCACATCACAAGGAATTTCACGCTCACGTAATTCACGCGCAACCGATAGCACCTCATCCGCGCTCATATAACTATAACGCGATTGATGATAGCCTAACGCCCATAGCGGAGGCATCTGCATATACCCTGTAACATTGCTATAGAGTGATAAAACGTCACTAGCTGTTTTCCCTGTGAAAAAGTAGCAGGATAGCGTATTAGTTTCCCCTGTAATTCTAAGTTCATCAGCATGACTTGCCCCAATATCAAATAAGGCGCGTGATGAATCATCCCACAAAACACCATAGGCTGCTGTATTATGAACCCCTAAATAGAAGGGTACACAAGCATTTATTGGGTCGTCTCCACGCGCATACCCCCCCGGATCGGTATTCCAAATGGGTAATTGCCGTCCACGTAAATTCAAGCCAAATGCCCGTTCACCCGTGCCATAACAGGCTTCATCAGCATGTAGTTGGATATGTACCCCAACTTCTGATAAATCAGATGTCCAATTGAATGAACTTTGCGCCCACTGTACCGAGTCATTATGTGAACAAGTCATTGCTAAATTTGACTTGTTAATCGTGTATTGATACCCACCCACAGCGATACTGAGTTCAGTTGCAGTATCATTGATGACAAGGTCAACAAGATCGGTTTTGAGTGTATCAGCTACAAAATATGAAAAATAATCTGAGAGTGTTTGTGCTTGAGGCGCAATCCGTAAATGCAATGTCTGTGGATTAATCCATATTAATTGAGCAACCCCATTATCTAAATGGATGAGAATGCCATTTTTAATGCGTTCAAATTTTTGAATGTTGCCACTTAAATGCCACTCAGCATCAGTCGATTTTTCTTGTAAATAGCGCTCATTATAGGCTTGTATGATCGCTTTGTTATCAATAATTTGCTGCTCAAAATCATCGACTGTGCGTATTACAAAATCTTGTTCAGTAGCTTGTTGATTATCATCTACCATGTTGTATCCTTTCAACTAAAAAGGCGTAGATATAGAGTCTACGCCCGATACAATAGTTATGCTTTCAAGAATTGTCACGATGGAAAAATTTGTTGTGTCCATGTAATGGGGTTAACAGGGACACCATTTATCCACACTTCCCAGTGTAAATGAGGACCTGTTACACGTCCTGTCGCGCCAGCAGTCCCAATGATTTGCCCTGTTGTTACCATCTCACCAAGTCCTACCGTTAAACTTGTTTGATGAGCATATGCCGTATAAATACCCCAACCATGGTCAATCACAATCGTATTGCCTCGGATATTGAGTGTATCTGCCAAGACCACCACTCCTGATGCTGCTGCATAAATCGGGGTATTGGGTGCAGCAGCAAAATCAGCCCCACTATGATATGCCGAAATAGGTCCCCCATTATAAGATCTTAATGTCCCATACGAAGCATTCATAGCAGCTGCTGCTGGAATACTAAAGGGTGCATCCCATGCACGATTTAAGGTCACAATACTTGTGATATTCGTCAACAGTGATAATTCATTGTCTTGCACGGCTGGCGCAGTCAGGTTCTCATTGGTCACATCCAAATTTTGTGAGCCATAACCACCACCGACAACACGTACATTAAAAGCAAATGTTGTTTGCGAACCATCTCCATTAGCCAGCGATAGATCAACAGTATATACACCACTTTCAGTGAAGACGGGTATCCCCAAGAACGCAATATGACGGGTGTTATCATCACGTCCAATAAACGCTAAATTTCGCCCTAAAAACGTGCCAGATACGATTGTACTAATATCACTTGTTAAAGTAATAACGCCCGTTTCACCTTCGATAAAAATCAATGGCTGCACCGATAACGATTGAATTGGTGTAGGTAAATCACTCGCACTGATTTGTGATTCAGGTAAATTTGGGATGATGAGTTGTTGCCCAGCATAAATCACTGTAGGGTCGAGAATACTATTCGCTTGAGCAAGCTCCTGCGTCGTCAAACCATAACCCGTTGCAATCCTGAATAATGTTTCACCTTGAGCAACAACATGAATATTACCGCTCACTGTTGGCAAGCTATCATCCGATGCAACATTAATAGGGGCAGGTGTTGGTGCTACAGGCACTTCCGCAGCAACCGTAAGAGTAGGTGTGATGTTTAATATTTGCCCAACGTAAATTGAATTAATATCTGTGATCTCATTTTGTAAAGTCAATGTGTCCAAATCGAGATTATACAAATTGGCAATTGTAAGCAACGTTTCACCGGGTTGTACAATATGGGTTTGCGGTAAAACCTCAGATAATGTATCTGCTGGAACTAACAAACGCTGACCAATGTCAATCCGCGTGGCATCATTCAATCCATTGAGTTCAACTAACTCAGCAACCGAGGTATTATAATTCAAGGCAATCCGAAATAGATTTTCATCACGTTGAACAACATGGATTGTTAAGCCAATAGGTAGATTGGGTTCAGGTGTTGTTTCTTGAGCAAGGACTAAAGCAGGTGATAGTAATACACCTGCCAATAACCACATGATTAAACTGCGTAGTGTCACGATACAACCTCATCAAATGACAAAATATCACCGACAGCGACACGCTCTAACAATGCAGGATGTGCTTCGATAAAATATTGGGCAGGTTTAGCAGGTGCATACATGGGTCGCCAAGGTTTGGCTAATTTCTTATCGACTACCTGACCCGATGCGTCTAACCAAACCACAGCAATATCAAAGAACACAAAGAACATATGTATTGACGTGTTTGCAATACTTTCACTGCCATAAACGAACAATAAACCATTATCTTCATCGAGTTCTGATGCGAATTGCAACCCCTTGAAGTGGCACCATGCACTCTGGCACCACTTCGCATAAGGTAGAATCACATCACCATGTTGGTTTTTGATGATTCTAGAGTTACGCATCAGGGTATCGTCAATTCCTGACCAATAAAGATGAGATTAAAGTTTGTGATATTGTTTGCTTCTGCAAGCGCCGTCAATGAAATACCATTACGTAAGGCAATACGATATAGATTATCACCCGGTTGAACAACATAAGTTGTTGGTGCATCATCAGTTTCTGGTGGGATGATACCTGTATTGTCTTGTTCTTCCGTATCATCTGCTTCTGTTGGTACAGCCGTTGCTGCTGGCGGACTCGTTGGTGTAGCTTCGACACTACCACCTGTTGCAGGGATATTGAGGACTTGTCCAGCGAGAATCCGATTTGGATTCGCAATACCATTTAATTGAACCAAAGCACCAATTGTTGTATTAAAACGACGGGCAATTGACGATAAGTTATCGCCACGTTGGACGGTATACGTATTGCCACTAGCGGTTGGCTCATTAGTTTCTGTATTATCGCTTGTTACAGGTGTTGCTGTTACCACAACGACAACAGGTGTCGCTGATGGGGTTTCGGTTGCAGGGACAATCCGTACAGGAATAATTAACCCTTGTCCGACAAAAATCAAAGCACTTTCATTGAGACCATTAACTTGGATGATCGCTTCTGTCGAACTACCATAGCGTGATGCTAATTGTCCAACTGTATCACCACGTTGTACCGTATGTAGAATTTGACCGGGGAACTCTTCTGAAATCGGAACTTCAGGAGTTGGTTCTTCTGTCGCAACTTCTTCGGTTGGCTCTTCCGTCGGTTCTTCTGTTTCCGTAGCTTCTTCGGTTGGTTCTTCTGTTGCTACATCTTCAGTCGGCGTTTCTTCAGTTTCAACTGCCCCTGTATCACCTTCGCGTGTTGGGGTAGGGTCTTTTGCCTCTTCTTCCGTAGCTTCTTCGGTAACAACAACTTCTTCTGTTTCTGTAGCTTCTTCAGTGACGACTTCTTCTGTTTCAACTGGATCAGATTCAGGGGTAACATTAAGAACTGCATCATCTAAAAATACAATTGTATTCTGTACAGGTTCAGTCACTGTGCTGCGAACAAAAACAGTCACTGTATCACTTTCTGCGGTTACAATAGTGCTATATTGCACATAAGTATCATATGTGATGAAAGGTTCTGTATAAACAACATCATCTGAAAATGGATCAGTGCCACCTGTCGGATCAATCCCAACACGGATCGTTACACCACCCGGATTTTCACTCTGATCGACATCCGACAAATTATTTGAGAATACATGAGCATAAATACTAAAGCGTAATTCACTACCATCCGTAATGCCACTCACTTGTTGGTAAATACCAGCATCATGGGTTGCGAAAAATGAAAACATCGCTTGAGCATCGCTACCACTACGGACTTGCGGAATCAAACCATTATCGCCTGCTCCCGTCGCTTGCAAAAATGTTGGTGCTTCTTGGAATCCCGGTGCATCTGCCGCACTCGATACCCACGATTGCCAATCGGATGCAACACCTGAACTGAAGCTATCTTCAAAGTCGGCATTACTGAGCAAATTTTCTTCTTGTGCGGATGCAAGCCCACTAACACTGACAATTATCAGCATTAGCGCGACCATCAAACGCCAAATATGTTTAACGTGCATAGAATTCTCCTAAATGTAGATAAATATCACATGCTATCAAAGTCTGCCAATAGCAAAATAAGCACTTATCTCACTATTGATATGTGCTAGTACATGCTATACAGTATAGCGCGTAGATCAAGCCACGCAATCCGATAATGGGTCTGGTGACGTTATCGCACAAAAAATCACCCAAAAGTGCCAGTAAAAATTATGTCAAATGCAATAATAGGTCTTTGTGAAATCGAATTATACCTGCCCGGAGTACTTTCCCTCAAGCAAAAACGGGGAATACTCAAATCTATGCTCACTAAAATGCGGAATAAGTTTAATATCGCTAATGCCGAAGTTGGCAATAATGATACATGGCAATCTGCAATCATCGCAGTGACAACCGTCAGTAATTCCACCCAACGCATTAATCAGACACTTCAAAATGTCATAAAATGGATTGAATCAAACTATCCAGATGCTATGATTATTAAGCATGATACCGAAATTTTATAATCTTATGGGAATCATGCTAGCATAGTTGTATAATCATTGAGCATATATATAAGTTAATAAATCAATTTTTGGAGGAAATCCTTTGAAGCTACACGAATATCAATCGAAGTTTCGGTTTGCCGAATTCGGTATTCCTATCCCTAAAGGGAAAGTTGCAGAAACACCCGAAGAAGCAATGGCAATTGCACAAGAACTCGGAACACCTGTCGTTGTCGTTAAAGCACAAGTGCATGTCGGTGGACGTGGTTTAGCAGGCGGGGTCAAAATTGCAAAATCTCCCGAAGAAGCTAAACAACATGCAGCAGCAATCCTCGGTATGGATATTAAAGGGCTAATCGTTGAGAAAGTTCTCATTGATCCCGGTGCAGATATTAAAGATGAAATTTATCTTGCAATCACCAATGATCGTGCTGCTGGTATGCCGCTCATTATTGCATCCGCCGAAGGTGGTATGGATATTGAAGCGCTTGCAAAAACCGATCCAGATAAAATCGTCCGTGAACACATTGATCCGATCTGGGGCTTAAAATCATACCAAGCAAATAGCGTAGCGAGCCGTATGAATTTGGATGCAAAACAATGGCGACCATTTGTCAAAATTCTCATGGGTTTATACGAATGTTTTGTGGCAAGCGATGCTGAACTTGCTGAAATTAATCCATTGGTTGTTCAAGGCGATGGTAGCTTACTTGCTGTTGATGGCAAAATGATTATTGACGATAGTGCGCTCCCACGTCAGAAGAAATTAGCAGCCATGCGTGATTCATCTGATGAAGGTGAAGAAGAAGCACTCGCACGCGAAGCTGGTATCTCTTACGTCAAGCTCGATGGCACAATTGGCTGTATGGTCAATGGGGCAGGTCTAGCAATGACCACTATGGATATGACCAAACTCTACGGTGGTGACGAATATGGTCCTGCAAACTTCCTCGATATTGGTGGTGGAGCAACCCCTGATACAGTTGCAACAGCCCTCAAAATCATCCTTTCCGATGAAAATGTTAAAGCGGTCTTGATTAATATCTTCGGTGGTATTACACGCTGTGATGATGTTGCGAATGGGTTTATCGAAGCCTACAATATCGTCAAACCAAGTGTGCCGATTGTGATGCGCTTACAAGGCACAAACGCTGCTGAAGGTCGCGCAATCATCGAAGAGGCAAATATTCCCAACCTACAAACCGCAGAAACATTGACGGATGCAGCACAAAAAGCTGTTGCTGCTGCAAAAGGAGGCAACTAAGCATGGCGATTCTCGGAAATAAAGACACAAAAGTAATTGTACAAGGGATCACAGGTGGGCAAGGTAGCTTTCATACACGCTTGATGATGGAATACGGTACACAGGTTGTTGGTGGTGTTGTCCCCGGTAAAGGTGGACAATGGTTTGATGAAACTGTTCCTGTATTTGATACCGTTCAAGCTGCTGTTGATGCAACCGACGCAACCGCATCAATGGTTATCGTACCAGCACCATTTGCACCTGATGGCATCATCGAAGCTGTTGATGCAGGCATTAAACTCATCATCTGCCTCACCGAACATATCCCAGTCGCTGATATGATGAAAGCAACTGCCCATGTTAAAGCCAATGGTGCGCGTCTCATTGGACCTAATTGCCCCGGTTTCCTCGTCCCCGGACAAATGAAAATCGGCATTATCCCAACCATGATTGCTAAACCCGGTAAAGTTGGTGTTGTCTCCAAATCAGGCACACTCACTTATGAAGTTGGCTTCGCCCTCATGAACAAAGGGATGGGACAATCAACCATTGTTGGTATCGGTGGCGATCCTGTAATCGGCACAAGTTTCGTTGACATCCTCGAAATGTTTGAAAACGATCCTGAAACTGAATCCGTTGTACTTTTAGGTGAAATTGGCGGCAACGCAGAAATTGTTGCTGCGGAATACATCAAAAACCATATGACCAAACCAGTTGCAGCTTTCATTGCAGGGCAAACAGCCCCTCCGGGGAAACGTATGGGACATGCGGGTGCTATCGTCGAAGGTGGCGAAGGTACAGCAGAAGAAAAGAACGAAGCACTCAAAGCAGCAGGTGTCTTTGTTGCGAAAAACCCAGAAGAAATTCCTGATCTTCTTAGCTAAATTAATTACCAAAAGGGTGAGGTTAATCCTCGCTCTTTTTACTCATTTATGAAGCAATTAAGCCAATATGATCTGACATAACCCAACCCTGACGACCATCTGGTAACGCAAATCGTACCCAATCCTCACGATTTTCAACTATTCTTAGCTCCATTCCCTCATGTAATGTAAATAGCTCTAAATAGCTCGTATCAGGACCACTCATTACTTGAACATCATCTACTAAAACCACAGCACTAGGACGCTCATAGTCTAAATATAGGCGTGTGCCCAATAAACCTAAGCCTATAAATACGATGATCCCTAAAATGCTTATCGGTATGCCCAAGCCTTGACGCTTAATACGGATACTCATCATCCCAAATAATAGCACCCACAGAATGAAAATACTTAGACTTAATTCAGAAATCGTCACATAATCGGCTGTTAGAGTGTATGTTGCATTCACCCAATCTGATTGTCCGATAATTTCGTCATCTCGCTCTGCACGAATAAGCACAATTTGCTCTGCAATTACCGCATTACGGGGTAATAATTGCGCTGCTCGCAGATAATTCTGCAAGGCTTTTCCAGATTGCCCATTCAGATAATAAGCATGTCCTAAATTAGTATAGATCGCACCGTTGTTATTATCATTCAGTAATACGAATTCATATAAGCTGATAGCTGCCTCATAGTTACCAGCGTCATACGCCAATTGTGCCTCATCAACGGATGTTTGAGCAACATTTGGGATACCCATTATCAGCATCAATAATATGATTATCCTTGTGATGAATAACCTCATAGGCTTGCCTTCTCAATCGCGCTACATAGACGCTTAATCTGATGCTTCAATTGCTGAACATCCTTCGCAGTAATTGGCGCATATTGCCCAGCAGATAATTCATCTAAGCAATGTACTAGAGGCTGTTGATATTGCTCAGGAATCTGTGCTAATGCTATATCAATCGTTTCGAGCGTAACACTTAACCCTGTTTTAACCCCCAAATAACCATAGATCGCATCAGATAATTTTTGATAGGCTTCTGTAGGATTATTGTCTTCTATGGTACTAAGTTGTTTGAACAATCCTTTTAAGGCGTTCGATTTAGTACGAGATCGCTGCCGTTTTGATACGATAATTGGCTTTGTTTGTGCTACGCGTTGACTTGCAATCCAAAGGATAAAACTTATGAGTGGCGGAATAATCCATAATATCCAAAACCACAGTGGCATTGTTTGGGGCAAGATCGTTTGCATATCAGCCGAAGATAGCAATTCTGGAATAATAACGGTTTGTTCAATTGCAATTTCAGGCTCGATTGTTGCGATAGGGGCAGGTGTGGATGCTAAAATGGTTAGTGCAATTGGTGCTGTATTGCGTGTCTCATATTGCTCATTTTGTGGATTAAAATAACTAAAAACGATAGCAGGGAATGAGGCTTCGCCGTCACCCTCTACGATAACCGTCCATTCAAATGTTGCAGTACCAAAGCGACTAGTATCTTGTTGATAACTGATGCCATTATCAAATATACGCCATGTTTCTGGAACATTAAGTATCGGAGCGAGTAATTGCTCTAAATTGCCTGTGCCCGATACAGCAACACGCACAGTCAAAGCATCCCCCGATTGTAAGGTCGTAGGTGTTGCATCAGCATCAATACTAAATTGCCCGATACCATTGGTAAAATTATCAGGTACAGGCTCAGGGTAAGTTTGTACGGTAAGATTGACCGCATTTGTAGAAACAAGCCACTCAGGCGCAAATGGTGTCGCTGGAATTTCTATCTGAAAAGGATCAATTGTCAACGCACCAGCCCTTAATGGATAAATGACATAACGTTGCTCAATCACATAATACGTGATGCCTTCAATCGTCTCTGTAGAAGCAATGGGTTCAAGCGAGATACTTGATCGCCCAAATCCTACAAAATCAGGTTCTGTAACAATGCTATCATCGAATGAATTTTCAGAATAAACACGCAGTGTGTAGATAATACGCTGCCCAATATATGGCGCGTCATTATCAACAACACTCTCAGCAAAAGGGCGTGTCTGAGCCTCAGCTATAGGTACAATAGCGAACAATAGTAGAAATAACACCAAGCGACACATCACCAATCCTTACCTGAACCAGTATCCCCTGTATCATTATAATTCTCACGAAACGTGCTAATCCGCTCTTGGCTTGCCTCAATGGGTTCTAACATATCTTCCGCATCTTCAACATCCATCTCACCATCAGGCACGGGATCAGGTGTTGATGGATTTTCGCTTTGTTCACCGCTTTCCTCTTCACCAATATTTTCAGGGGATGGTCCCGGTGGCGGCAATTCATCTCTTGGGGTGGGGGTAGGTGTTGGCAAGATTTGTCCGACGGGGTTTGGTGTCGGAGTCGCTTGTTCATCGACATTTTCTTCGTTTAATTCACTCTGCATTTCGATTGCGGTGGGTGTTGCTGTAATCTCCAGCGAATTGGCAAGCTCTAAATTATACCGTGCATCATCATGCGTAGAGTCAAGTAATAAAGCCTGACGATAGGCATCAATTGCCTCGTCAATACTGCCAGCTTCAAAGTAAATATTACCAAGGTTATACCACGCATCAGCAATTAGTAGGTCATCCCCATCTTCAATGACCAATTGCAAGGCTGCCTCAGCATCCAAAATGCGATCAGCACCAACTAAAGCATTGGCTGCATTGAAGTAATAAATAACATTGTCAGGGTCAGCAATCTGCGCTGCTTGATATGCCACAATAGCTTCTTCATAAGCCTGATTCGCTGTCAGTGTGTTACCCGTATTGTTGCGTTCATTTGGGTTAACGCCACAACCTGCTACGATCAAGATAAACCCTAAACTTATCCATTTAATTCGCATCATATAACCTCCCGTTTTGTCTCAGGAAGTATCATTTCCAGTGATAATAAAACAAGTGTGATGACCACAAATAATGAAAATCGCTCAATCGGACGTGTGATAACTTGCTCCCCAATATCGCCCGATTCTAATTGTTGTATATCGCTAATTAGCGCATCTAAAGATGTACCACCCACTTGATAAATGCCATTTGCTTCATTAGCAATGCGTTCTAAAAGATCAACATTAAGCGTGCTATTGACCAACACACCATCATCTGAGCCACTCGTTGTCTGATAACTAACTAAATCACCATTTTCATTGTAGATAGGGATGGTACTACCTGTTTCTGTGCCATAACCAATCGTATAGATTATGGTAGCCTCTTCGGTAGCAATTTGTGCAGCAGCAATCGCATCACCTTCATGGCTTTCACCATCTGTCATAACAATAATCACCCGTTGAGCATCACTTCGTATTTCAAATGAGCCTAGTGAGCGCTCAATAGCTGCGGGTATATTCGTCCCTTGTAATGAAACCATTGAGGTTGAAATCCCATCAAGAAAAACATCGGCAGCAATCAAATCATAAGTTAGTGGCATATAGGTGAAGGCTTCCCTAGCAAATAATACAATGCTGATGTCATTGCCATCAAATGCGGTCATCATATCACGCACATCTAAGATTGCTCGTTCTAAACGTGTCGGAGACATATCCGTTGCATCCATACTACGGCTAATATCAATCGCAAATACAATTTGGATGCCCTCAGTGCGAATAATATCTTGCTCCACTCCCCATGTCGGACGTGCTAATGCTAATAATAATGTGCTGATTGCCCCTAACCACAAAACAGCTTTAATCTGCCGACGCAATGGACTCACATGCGCTGTGAGTGTTTGCACCAATTCCTGATCGCCAATTCGTCTCATGATTGCTGCGCGTGCCAATCCACGCCAAATCAAAAAGATGATAAGACTAGGTAGAAGTATGATTAATATCAGCAGATAAATCTGTTCTTCAAACATAAAACCCCATCATGGAATGCTCTGGAATACAGTGTGACGTAAAATTCGTTCAATCAGTAACAAAACTAATCCAGCAATCAGAAAACCCCATGCTTGTTCTTTCCATTGAATAGTTAAGGCGCGTTCAATTGGTGCTTGCTCTAACCGATCAATCTGGTCATATACATTTTGCAAATCATCAAGCGAAAGGGCATTAAAATAGCGCCCCTCTGTAATCGTAGCTACCTCGCGTAAGGTCGGTTCATCAAGGGCATCGCCTTGTTCAATACTACCAATGCCGATTGCATAAATCTTAATCCCGAAAGCTGCTGCTGCTTGTGCCGCAGAAATTGGATCAACTTCACCAGCATTATTTGACCCATCAGTAACTAAAATCACAACCTGACTTGGCGCGGTGCTGCGCCGTAGCATATTCGTTGATGCAGCAATCCCTAAACCTAATGCTGTCCGATTGCTTAATCCAATATCACCAGCAAGCGGTACATCTGCAACCAGCGTTGCTAAAATATTATAATCGGTTGTCGGGGGCGCTTGATAAAAGGCATCCTCTGCAAACACAACTAAGCCAATGCGATCATATAATCGACCATCAATAAATTGAATAATTACATCTTTCGCAGCATCAAAGCGTGTCAAACCATTGAAATCAGCCGTTGCCATACTATCGCTAATATCAAGTGCCATTACAATATCAAGCCCTTGACCATTCAATAACTCAAGCCCATCACCGCCTTGAGGACGTGCGAGGGCAATAACCAGCAATAACCATGCAATCACACGCAATCCATCAGGTAATCGGCGTAATTGCACACGTAGACCCACAGGTAAGCCAGCCAATAAGCGTGTATCCGAATATCGCAAAACAGCAGGTGCTTGATTCGCTTGCCCCAACCACCAACGAATAATAATTATTAATGCAGGAATCAGCAGAATAAATGCTGGCAAAAATGCAAAACGAAAATCATCCATCAGCTTGTAACCGTTCTGTTTCTTTCAGCCATTTAATCGCATAATTGACCAACCGCGCCCGACTGCTGTCATCTGGCTGAAACCGCGCAAATTTCACCAAATCAGCTTGTTCGAGAATTTGTTGTAACTGCCGTAGGTGGCGCTTCGGGAAAACATCATCATCGCGTAATTGTCCGATAAGTTCCGCAGTTGTCATCTCGCTGGCTTCAATATTAAATTGCCCATCCAAATAGTGTCGTAAACTGGTCGCAACCAATTCATAAATTGCTGCTGTGGGTAACTGCTGAAATTTCAAATCTTCTATTTCTGCAATGGCTTTTTCTGCGGGCGATGCCTTCACAATCTTGACTACATTTCGTCGGCTTACTTGCAATAACCGTGCCAGTATCATCATAACAATGAATACGCCTGCGCCAATCCCTATAAATACCCAAGGCGATATATACGGTAAATCAATCGGTGGGGCAGGTGGACGCAAAAGCGCAGTGGCAGGATCACTAATCTGTATTGGTACTTGCACATAAAATGAACTCACCGAGACACCTAATAGTCGTCCACCTTGTTGATAACTCACAACCATACTATCGGATAAATAGTCGCCAACATCCCATAACACAACCTGATAACCACGCCTGTAGATCACATCGCCAACTTCATTGATTTCAGAGACCACGTCACCAACATCTAGCACTTCGATGGGATATTCAAAGACCACCCAATCAACAATCTCAATATCAGGGCTAGCAATGATCTCTAATGTGATGATGAATGGTTCACCGAGTAATGGCGCATCATTATCGACACTAAACTCAGCCCGAATAGCCTCATTGAGTTGAGGTTCGGGCGCAGATGATGTTGGCGTACTATCTTGTGCCGTAATGCCAATGCT
>JBAUIA010000281.1:0-24772 GCA_049680565.1 Phototrophicaceae bacterium | reverse complement strand
TATCCCAACCTTGATCTTGTTCAAAAATGGTGAAGATGTTGCACGCATCACAGGGTATAAACCAAAAGACAAAATTGTCAGCAAATTAGCCGATCACATTTAAGCAATACGCTCAGATATAATCTTGAAAAGTAAAATGCTTCGCTCTATATGAACGAGGCATTTTTATGTATCTATCAGCTAACGAAGGCAGGTATGGATTGATGCATCATCATATTACCCTAGTTTAGCCATGAGATAGAAAGTATAAAGCGAAATCCCCTCATAATTTACAAGGGGATTATTATTTGACGTAATTAAGTTGGGATTAATCTAATAGTGCCTTAATCACCAGCCATTTCTAGGCGTTCAACTTTGGCTCGCACATCTTCGGCTAACGGGAACGAAATTAGGAATGTCGACCCTTCACCTTTAACACTCTCAATCCAGATTTCGCCCTTATGTTGCAACATAATGTTATAGGTCAACATCATACCAAGCCCTGTACCTGCTGCCATATTTTTGGCTTCGTCATTGGTACTACGGAAGTAACGTGTTTTGAATAACATCGCTTGATCTTCCTCGCTCATACCAATGCCTTGATCTTTGACTGAAATCACGACCATGCGACCCCGTTTTTCGCCCTTTTTATCAACATAACCATCACGAACTTCACCGATAACTTCAATTGTTGTGTTGTTATGGCTGTATTTGTGAGCATTGCTGACTAAGTTGGTTAATACCTGAATCACACGGGTTTCATCGCCCCAAATGAGGGGTAAATCTTCTGGTACGCTATTAACCAATTCTTGATTTTTATCGGCAAGCATTGTCACAAATGGACGTAATGTTTCTACAACAGCATTACGCACACTCATCGGTTCAGCATCGACTCGGAATTCGTTATTATCAATTTTGGCAGAATCGCGCAAATCATCAATCAAAACCTGCATACGGTTCGCATTCGATTTGATTGTCTGTAAGAAACTTTCTTGCTGTTCTGAAATATCACCTGTCATCCCGTTGAGCATCACATCAGCATAACCCTTGACGGAAGCAAGTGGATTTTTCAATTCATGAGCAGCAAAACCCATAAATTCGGATTTTGAATTTTTCTGGAGCGTTACTTCTGCGAATAGTTGAGCATTCGCAATCGCAACACTGGCATGATCTGCAATACGTTGTGCAAACGCCCAATCAGGCAAGCTAAAGCGAGGTAAGGTATTCTTTTCAAGAATCAAGATCGCGTTAATGGCATCCCCTGAAATCATTGGTAGCGTGATTTGACTATTACTATCGGTTAGACCATGATCGTAATCAGGATCCATATTAACATCCATCGTAATATCTGCTTGACGACTACGCATTACACGTTTGACCACGCCTGAATCTAATTGCCAAATCAAGCCGTCTTCACCTTCAGCATCTATGGGGTATTCTTCTCGTTTATAACCGCGAATGGCTACAATTTCTAAGTAAGGCGGATTGTCATGGACAATGCCGAGCGCTCCTGCACTTGCCCCAAGAATATCCATCGCTTGATTGACTGTAATTTCAGCAACGCCTGTGAGTTCCAGTGTTCGGTTTAACTGAGCATCCATGCGTTCGAGTGTTTCAAGCTCTTTAACACGAGCAGAGAGTTGTTGATCGGTTAATTGGAAGAGGCGTGCGTTTTCAATCGCTACGGCTGCTTGACTAGCAAAAGTCGTTAGCAAATTAGCGTCTTCTTCAACAAAGGGTGTACCATCAATTTTATTGATAACTTCCAGAACGCCGATAATCTCATCTTTTGCGGTCAATGGTACTGCTAAGAGTGAACGTGATACGAAATTGTCAGCAACTTCAACATTATGACGGGGATCAGACTCCGCATCGTTAACAATGATTGGTTCATTGCTATCAACAACCTTACCAACAACACCTTGTCCCGCAGGAATACGTGTTCCGAGCAAGTCATCACCTGCGCCACCAATTACCACACGAAATTCGAGTGCGCCTGAATCATCGTCT
Source organism: Phototrophicaceae bacterium (assembly GCA_049680565.1). Taxonomy (GTDB): domain Bacteria; phylum Chloroflexota; class Anaerolineae; order Aggregatilineales; family Phototrophicaceae; genus JAUZRW01. The sequence continues at coordinate 22,783 of JBAUIA010000281.1, read as the reverse complement.
GTATTCAGTAAGAGTGACCCAGCTTCCGCATTGAGAATGTCCACTGCACTGGTCATAATGATCGATAGCAGTTTTTCAACATCGGTTTCGGTTGCTACCAATTGACGGCTGATGTCATTCAGTACCGTTAACTGACGTTGACGAATACGGGTTTGATTAAATAGATTCGCTTTATCCAGTGAGGTTGCTGCAAGCGCTGCTACATCACTAAAAATCTTGAATTGCTCATCGGTATATTCTGTTTTGTCATTACGTTTACCAGCGACCATCACACCTAATGTTCCGCTACCGCCCGCTAGTGGCACACCCATCCATGATAGAATGCCTGTATCGAGCAGTTGCAATTCTGCACCACGTTGTTTCATTTCTGCGGTAAAGTTATCGCCACGCATAGGTGTATTCGATTTGATAATTTCACTAAAGAGATCAACATCTAATATCCATCGTATATTTTCCTTGTTATCAAAACGATCATCACCTTCAAGGAAAAACGCAAAATACAAGCGATTAATATTTTTTTCATAGAGTACAATATAAAAATTTGGTACAGGCACTAAGCGACTGGTTTGGTTATAGATTAATTCCAGCAAATCATCGAGTTCAATCGTGAAGTTAACCGCTTGACCGACTTGACTCAGTACATCAAGTTCTTGTACACGTCGTTCTAGTGTGCCGATAACCTGTGTCCGTTCAGTAGCAATTGCAAGCTGCGATGCAACATCACTGAAGAACATAATTTCATCGTATTCATAGTTTGCTTTGTGTAATGGTGCTGCCATAATGACAAAACCATTTAATCCATTTGAACTTGGTAAACCTGCAATAGTCTGCGCCTTGAGTAAGTTTAAACGTGGTTGATCCACACGCAAGTGGTGCGGCCATTTTTCATTAGAACCGACTGCAACAATGTGATTTTCTTCTTTTTTCAGGAAATCAATAAGTGGGCTATCGACTGTAAATTGAATATCTGTCACTGTGCCATTGATCTGATAAGCAACATAATCACTGTCACCTTGTTGCTTCAAGAAGATATGTATCTTACTCGGTGCGAGAACATCATTGACTGTCCGTGTAAAATACGTGATGATCTCATCATAATTATTCATTGATGTGATACCACGATTAAATTCTTGTACTTTTCCTTGGAGGTCGTATTGCTCACGGTAATAAATACGGTCAATTCGCCGTTGTAAGAAATTACGCAAAGGTGTGAATACCAGCACCATCATAAATAAGATGACCGCAATTAAGAAAAAATTACCCTCGGCATTGAAGATGTCAATTGAAACCAGTGTGCCACCCAAGGAAATTAAATACATGCTGGTAATCAATGCACTAATCATGATGCCATACGTAATGCTACGTTGTGTCAGTTGTTCTGTTTCGACCATGCGATACTGTAAAACAGCATACGCAATTGATGTCACTGGAAATGTGGTGAAGATCACAATTGATTCAAGATTGAATGGCAATAGATTGACATCCAACAAGCGTGTCCCGAACCAAAGCCCAACAGGGACAAGCATCAGTGTTGTACCAATGAATAAACTATTGGCTTGGTCACGGGTGACAGGGTTGATAGCCCGTCGTCGCTGCACAACGGTTGTTAACCAAATCGCTATAGCACCTAATGCACCAAATGAAGTAATTAATGGGGTGTAAACTTGCACTTGTGAAAATGCCGATGATGGATAGGCATAGACATACACGAGATAAGCACTACCAAGTGCTAGCACCGCAAGGATTGCATAATCTAAAATAGGAAAGCGACGAATTTCTCGTAAGCGTTTGGGAAAGTTCAAACCAAAGATAAGCAAAGAAGCTGCAACTGAACACGTACCAATGATCCAAACAGGGGTAAGGACACCCGTTGTACCTGTATCAAACAAACCACCTGTATATAACGCAGCGCTAAATGCAATCGCTGTTGCCATAACGCCATCTGGCTTGTCAAACTTATACCGCGCAATCACTAAACCTAAACCGAGTAAAATCAATCCCCCAGCAAAAGGTGTCAAGAAATATGCAATAAAATCAACAGTCGGTAATGAAGCTCTTGGCATAACTGAAAAATTAAGGGTTTCAGTCCCACGCAATACCGTTAATTCCAATGCAGATGTTCCATCCCAATTGTTTAGAATATCAATCAGATTGCTTTTGGCTGACCTAAAATCAGTTCGCAAATCTGATGCAAATAAATTGATCCCATCAACAGCAATCAGTTGATCGTTTCTCTCTATACCTGCTTCAGCACCTGCCCAAACTTCATCGCCTGTGGCTTGCCCTGCATTAACCACAAGGGTATGCGTGAGCATGACACCCAAAAACGGGCGATTCAGAAAAGCCAAGGCTGTCACTAAATAAATCGCAAATGCGATGATCGTCACAATACCGAGACTCCCAACAAGCATTTGCCAAGGATTTGGCATAGATCGGGATTGTGTTTGATTTTTCGTAGAGGTGTTTCCTAAAGTGGTTGCGCTCATTCGTATTGTCCAACTTATTGTCAGATTTTTAGCATAACTAATTTGTTTGAATATGCTATGTTTCTAGTTTATCACAGCTATCACCTTCGCACGAATAAATCTTTGTTAGTGTTATTGTTAGGATTATGTTTGATTTCCGCATGAAAATTAGATGAGATAGGTCATTCGTGCAATATCTCACTATGGCATCTCACTAATCGGCACGATACCATAGACTCAACACACAATAAGGATGATGAATCTGCATCTATTATTACCAATAATGAATTAAATACTATTTTGGCAATAATTTTAAACAGAACATATTTTACGGAGAGGTGCTATATGGTTGTACGTGTTGCACGTATTTTAATCGCAAAACCGGGTTTGGATGGACATGATCGTGGTGCAAAAGTGATTGCGCGAGCATTGCGTGATGCAGGTATGGAAGTCATTTACACAGGCTTACGCCAAACACCACAAATGATAGCAGAAGCAGCTTTACAAGAAGATGTTGATTTGGTTGGTTTGAGCATTCTCAGTGGCGCACATATGACCCTTGTACCGCGTATCCGTGACGCTATGAATGAGTCTGAATTATCAGATGTACCAATTATTTTGGGTGGTATTATCCCTGATGATGATAAAGAAACCCTCAAAGATTATGGGGTGATTGGCGTTTTCGGACCCGGTACATCAACCACAGATATTCGAGATTTCATCAATGATTATATTGCAACAAAGGATTCTGATGGATAAGTTAGTAGAGGAGCTATTAGCAGGGAGTCGTCGTGCCTTAGCTCGCTTACTCACTGTCGTTGAAAATAACCGCCCAAATAAACAACAGGTGCTTGCTGAGTTATTTCCACATACAGGTCAGGCATGGGTGATAGGCGTTACAGGCGCACCGGGGACAGGCAAAAGCACACTGGTCAATGAACTCACTAAAGCCTATCGTCAACGCGAGCAAACGGTGGCTATTTTAGCGGTTGATCCCACGAGTCCATTTTCAGGTGGGGCGATTCTTGGGGATCGTATCCGCATGACTGATTTACATGGTGATAAGGGCGTTTTCATTCGTAGTATGGCAACACGCGGTAGTTTAGGCGGATTAGCTTATACAACGCGCGATGCAGTCCGTGTATTAGATGCCGCAGGTTTTGATATTATCATTGTTGAAACCGTTGGCGCAGGGCAAAGTGAAGTTGATATTGTCCGCACCGCCGATACAACACTGGTCATTGAAGCGCCCGGGTTAGGTGATGATGTTCAAGCGATTAAAGCAGGTATTCTCGAAATTGCTGATATTTTAGTCGTTAACAAAGCTGATCGTATGGGTGCTGACCAAACGGTGCGTGGTTTACGTGCTATGTTAGAACTTGGGCATCCGTCGGCACGCAACCGCTTTACATCGCATCATGGACGGATGTTGCAAGCGAATGATGACAAAACGCATCAGGCAGATACAGTAGCTGATGTATGGTTACCGCCTGTGCTAAAAGTGTCAGCATTAGAGCGCGATGGGATTGAGGCACTTGTTGAAAAAATCGCAGCGCATCGCAATCATTTACAAGCGACTGGCGCATCTGATTTACTCGCTGCACGCTATATCGAAATAGAGCTTCATGAGCGTTTGCAAATTGTTCTAATGGAACGCTTGACAACGACCATTCCAAACGACATCCTACAGGCAACTATTGCTCAAATTCGTGCGCGTGAGCTTGATCCTCATTCTGCCGTTGAACAATTGTTAAATCACTATTCATAATAGCAATCAGCGTGAGGAATATTGTGACAGAGGCAAGCCCTATGATCGACAACTACGACAACCGTCAATCGCGCATGCGTTTCGGCAAGATGAAAATCTTCGGTGGTAGTGCAGGCATATCACTCGCAGACGAAATTTGCCAATATATTGAACATCAACATGGTTATGATAATTTTGCGCGCGGCAAAATTGAAACGGTGACTTTTTCTAACGAAAATATCTTCGTCAAATTGCAAGAGAGTGTCCGTGGTAAAGATGTCTATATCGTTCAAACAATGGCATCACCTATTCATAATAATATTATGGAAACACTTATCACGATTGATGCCCTCAAACGTGATTCAGCATGGCGCATTAATCTAGTTGTTCCATATCTAACTTACACGCGGTCTGATAAAAAAGACCAACCGCGTGTGCCAATTTCTGCCCGTTTGATGGCAAATATGATTGAAACCGCAGGGGCAGATCGTTACATGACGATTGATTTGCACGCAGGACAGATTCAAGGCTTCTTTAATATCCCCGGTGATGCTTTGACAGCTTTTCATCTCATGAGCGATTACATTAACAATACTTTTGATCGTGACAATCTTGTCGTTGTTGCTACTGATCTCGGATTTGCAAAACAAGGACGTAACTGGGCGGAAGCACTCGGTGTGCCACTTGCTTTTGTAGAAAAACGTCGCAGTGGTAATGATGAACACGCGCAAGCGATGTCGATTATTGGTGATGTTACGGGCAAAAATGTCTTACTTGTTGATGATGAAGTCAATACAGCAGGGAGTGTTGTCAATGCTGCACAAGCAGTACGCGATGCTGGCGCACAAGAGGTCTCATTGGCATTCACACATGCTTTCTTAGCGGATGTTGCTTATGAACGCCTTCGCAACCTTGATTTAAAAGAGATTATTTTCACTAATACCTTACCGATACCCGAGGCGAAGCAGTTGCCCAATATGACAATTCTATCCATTGCGCCACTTTTAGCAGAAGTTATCGTTCGCGCTCATGAAGGGCGTAGCGTTGGCGAACTATTTGACGAATAATTCATGAGTGAACAACCGATACAACCACCTCAAGATAATCCAGATCGACTTAAACAGCGCCCAATCCGCGAGATTGTTTTGGGTGGTATTGGGTTCATTATTTTTCTATCGGTGATGGTCGTTGGCATTAATGCTGTTGGGGTAGAAAGCCTACAACAATTTATCCAAGATGCAGGACCTTGGGCACCTCTCGCGTATATTACATTGAAGGCAATTACCTATATTTTTGCGCCATTGACCAGTGGACCAATTCAGGTCATTGCAGGGACATTATTTGGTAATTTGTGGTTGGGTGTTCTGTATACTCTGATTGGTGAAGTTATCGGCGGTAGCGTGAGCTTTTTAATCGCACGTCGTTTTGGTCGCCCGATGATTAGCCGTTTTGTCGGACCTGCTGGCATGAATCAAATTGATGAATTTTACAAAAAACGCATGGGGGGTTGGGTCTCACTCGTGCTGACACGGATCGTCTTATTCAGTGTTTGGGATTTCTTGAGTTACGCAGCAGGTCTCGCTGAATCAGTACGGTTTCGCACGTATGTATTTGTATCGATCTTTGCAGGGGCAATCCCAACACTATTCTTTGTCTGGATTGGTACACAAGCCTTTGAAGACCCACGTAGTCTATTCTTCATCTATGGGTTAGTTGCCGTGTTGATCTTAATCCCAATTCTTGCACGTAAACAGATAGAACGCTTGCTTGATTGGGCATCAGGGCAAGATAAAGCAAAACGAGGTTCATGATGTCTCAACTATATTGGATTTGTGGCTCGCCCTGTGCTGGGAAAACGACTATTAGCAATATTATTGGGCAGGAATTTAATTGGCACATCTATAGCATTGATCGTTATTTTGAAACCTACTTAAAACGTGCTAATCCTCAGCAACACTCATACCTAACAGCCTATAAGGCATTAGGATTAAAACAGTTTTTACTCCAATCCCCTGACCAGCAACTTGAACAAGTCGCTGGCATCAGTCGTGAACAATTTGCATTTATTCTGGAAGATATTCAAGCCTTACAATCAGAAAATGTAGACAAACCGATTTTGGTGGAAGGCTCGAATATTCTTGCTGAACAAGTTGCAAAGCATCTACCATCACCACATCATGCTATTTGGCTTGTACCCACAGAGGATTTTCAACTAGAGACCTATCCCACACGCGGGGCTTGGGTACAAGATGTACTACGCCATCATTATGAACCGCAAGCAGGTATTCTCGCTTTTGAACGTTGGATGGAACGCGATGCACAATGGGCGCGTATGACAGCACAACAAGCCAAACAGTATAATATTCCTGTCATTGTTGTTGATGGCAAAATACCCTTGCTTGATAATGCCGAACGTGTCATGCGCCATTTTGGTTTGATAATTGATGATGCTTAAAAGTGCTTGGTTGCTTCATCAAGTTGTTTCATATCTTCGTCTGATAGTACGACATCAACCGCACCCGCGATTTCTGTCAACTGCTCGACTGTCCGTGCGCCAATAATCGGTGCTGTTATGTTAGGTTGATGCAATAACCAAGCGACTGCAATTTGCCCCATCGGTACACTATATTTTGTAGCGATTTCACGAATGACATCAAGCGCATTAAACGCTGTTGGATCGTTTACAAGGCGCTGAATCAAGCCACCACTAGTGCGTGTTGAATGAGGATTCATATTATCACGAGTATATTTACCTGTTGCGAAACCCGCAGCCATTGCGCTATATGGGATAACCCCAATTTGCTGATCCGCACATAAATCAGCGAGTTCAGTTTCATATTCTTTACGATTAAACAAGCTGTAATGAGGTTGGATGCTATCGTAGCGTGTGATTTTATGTACATCTGCAATCCAACATGCTTTTGTTAAACGCCATGCTGGATAATTACTACAGCCGACATAGCGCACCTTACCTGACTGTATCAGGGTTTCAAAAGCATATAATGTTTCTTCAAGCCGTGTGTTTTCGTCATACCAATGGGCTTGGTATAAATCAATGTAATCCGTTCGTAAACGGCGTAAGCTATCTTCAACTGACTGAATAATATGATGCCGACTCAAGCCTTCACCATTATTACCAGTCCACATGCGTCCCCGTACTTTCGATGCAATCACAATATCTTGTCGGCGTTGGCGTGCTAGCCACTTCCCAATAATCACTTCTGATTCACCACCGCTATTGCCATCAACCCATGCTGAATACATATTAGCCGTATCAAAGAAAGTAATGTTGCGCCGATAAGCCGCATCCATAATCGTGAAGGCTGTTTGAGCATCAACCGACCAACCAAATGTCATCGTGCCTAAACATAAACGGCTAACTTGTAATCCTGTACGCCCTAATCGCGCAGTTGTCATGATTTACCCTTTTTTCAAGACCTATTGACGTGTAATCTTCTGTTTATAAATTCCGTAAATAAAAAATATAACCACCAGAATTTTTATTCTTACGAAGCATTTATAGGTTTATGTTAACCTAATATGTGTTCCACAAGCGAAATTCTATAGAGGATGTTCCAAAATGTTCAATAAGTTTATGAAAACGGTATTCGGTGACCCGATGGAACGTGCGCTCGCGCCCTACCGTGATGCTGTCGATCAAATCAATGCCTTAGAACCTGAAATTGAAAAGTTATCAGATGAAGAACTCATAGCCAAAACACCAGAATTTCAAAAACGTTTGGCAGATGGCGAAACACTCGATGATTTATTAGTCGAAGCCTTTGCTGTTGTCCGTGAAGCTGCCCGACGCACACTGGGCTTACGTCACCATGATGTGCAATTAATCGGTGGCATGGTGCTTCATGAAGGGCGTATTGCTGAAATGAAAACAGGTGAAGGTAAAACCCTCACCGCAGCTTTACCGATGTACCTCAATGGTTTAACAGGTAAAGGTGTTCATCTCATTACCCCAAATGATTACCTCAGTAAAGTCGGTCTCCAACAGATGGGACATATTTATACCTTTCTGGGATTGAGTGCTTCCGTTATCCAAAATACAGGCGGTAATCCAGATTCAGGATCATTCCAATTTGATACTGAATTTGATAGTGAAGATGATCGCTATCAGAACCTGCGACCCATCACACGCCGTGAAGCCTACCATACTGATATTACCTATGGGACAAACAACGAATTTGGCTTCGATTATCTACGCGATAATATGGCATGGTCAGAAGATCGCTTATCACAACGTGAATTAAATTTCGCAATTGTGGATGAAATTGATAACATCTTAATTGATGAAGCTCGTACACCACTTATCATCTCAGGTCCTGCCGATCAACCGTCAGATTATTATGCGAAATTCTCGGCGATTGCCAAGCGCTTGACCATGAGTAGTGAAGAGAGTGTCGAAAATGAAGTCCCTGATGGCGATTATGTTGTCGATATTAAAGATCGTATTTCCTACTTAACAGAACAAGGTGTTGAACGGATTGAAAGTATCTTGGGGATTGAACAACTCTATCACCCTGATACCTCCGAAATGATTCCTTACCTTGATAACTGCCTCCGTGCAGTAGCCCTTTACCAAAAAGACAAAGATTACGTTGTTGATAAAGGTGAAGTTGTTATTGTAGATGATTTCACGGGGCGTATGATGCCGGGTCGTCGTTTTAGCGAAGGCTTACATCAAGCGATTGAAGCAAAAGAAGGCGTAAAAATCCGTCGTGAGAATGTAACGATGGCAACCATCACCTTCCAGAATTTCTTCCGTATGTATGAAAAATTATCGGGCATGACAGGTACAGCAGCAACCGAAGGTGAAGAATTCGAGAAAATTTATGATCTTGATGTGGTCGTTATCCCAACCAATGTGCCTGTTGCGCGTGAAGATCACCAAGATTTCATCTATGTTAACGAAAAAGCAAAATGGAATGCTGTTGTTGCCGAAGTTCATGAAGCACAACAACGTAATCAACCTGTTTTGATTGGTACAGTCGCCATTGAAACATCAGAACGTTTGAGTAGCCGCCTCACGAAAGCAGGCATCAAGCACGAAGTCCTCAATGCGAAAAATCATTTCCGTGAAGCTGAAATTATCACCCAAGCAGGTCGACCCGGTGGCGTGACCATTGCAACCAACATGGCAGGGCGTGGTGTTGATATTAAACTCGGTGGTGATGCTGAAGGTATTGCCCGCGCTGAATTACGCCGTAAAGGTATTGAACTAACCGATATTGACTCGGATACATGGGATCAATATTTCAAAGATGCTAAAAAACAAGTTAAACATGACCGTGACGTTGTGGAGGCAGCAGGTGGTTTATATGTACTGGGTACAGAACGCCACGAAGCACGCCGAATTGATAATCAGCTACGTGGACGTTCTGGACGACAAGGTGAGCCGGGTACAAGCCGTTTCTTCTTAAGTCTGGAAGATGACCTCATGCGTCGTTTTAATGCTGATGCTGTTAAAAAATTCATGTCATGGGCAAACTTGCCAGAAGATGAACCAATCGAACATGGCATGATTAGTAAATCAATTGAACAAGCCCAAGTGCGAGTGGAAGGGCATAACTTCGATATTCGTAAAAAGGTGCTTGAATACGATGATGTTGTGAACCGTCAACGGACAATCATTTATGGTCAACGCTTGGAATGGCTGAATTTGGCTGATGATGAAGTCCGTGAAAAATTCATGGAAATGATCGAGGAACAACTCCTCGGTATCGTCAATATGTATGCACTCGATACAGATGATGTGGGTGTTTGGGATGTTGACTTACTCTATAAAGACTTGTTGATGATCTTCCCTGTTCCAGAAGCCATCAACCCTGATACGATGGAAGAAATGACACGCCAAGACCTAGAAACTGCCTTAGTAGATGCTGCTCGGCAAGAGTTAGAAGTCAAAGCGGTTGAACTCAATGGTAATCAAGAAGGTTTGTTCTTCCGTGCAATGCGCTTGACCATTTTGCGCGCAATTGATTACTATTGGCAACGTCACTTAACTGCGCTCGATATGCTGCGTGAAGGTATTGGTTTGATGGGGATTGCTCAACGTGATCCATTGGTCGAATATCAACGCGAATCATTCATGATGTTCAATACGATGCAAGATGAAATCGCTCAACGCGCTGCTAATCAAATCTTCCGTGTAAAAGCGCAATCGGCTGCACCAGCCCAACGGGTGATGCGTGCGATGAAGGCGAATGCAGGTGGTGAAGCGGTTAAACCACAACCTGTAGTCAAAAAACGTGATATTGGTCGTAATGATCCTTGCTATTGTGGCAGTGGTAAAAAGTATAAACAATGCCACTACAAACAAGATCGCCAAAATCAACCACAAGGTGCATGACAAATTTTCAGAAGTTGTGTATACTATTATATGTAAATGATATGCACAACTTCTCTTGACCTGCTCAAAATAGAATTTTATTGATTTGGTTTTAAAATTTACGAGTAAGTCACAGGAGAAAGATCAATGGTAAAAGCGCAATCTACCCAAATGATGAATGTCGATATCGACGCAATTTGGCAGAAATTCTTGCTCCACAAGGTCAACTCATTCATTAAGTGGGATCTGGTTCGTTTCTTCCATGACAACCCTCATACTGCCGATACGGCTGCGAGCATAGCAACAGTTGTCGGACGAGATACATCAACAATTAATAAAGAACTTGATGGACTCGCCCGTGCCGAAGTATTGGTAAAAGATACTGTTTCTGGGCAGAGCATCTATCGTTTATCAACAGATGATGAGGTGCGTCAATTGGTTCGTGAATTCGTTGCAGCTTGCCATGATCGTGAATTTCGCGTGAAGGCTATCAATCAAGTTATTCACGGTATGGGTTTTGAGACCCGTCGTGACTTCTGAACCAATATACAGATATAGGCGGTAAGTGATGGACACCGTATCATCTTTACATCAATTTTTGGTGTTGTATACGTGGTTTCCACTTACCGTTTTACTTGCTGTCATGCTACTGATTGCACGCTTCTATCAAAAATTCTCGGGTGAAGAAACTTACTATTGGCTTTATCTGCTTGCGATTATCCTATTTGGGGCGCTTTTTGTGCGTATCGCAAGTGTTGACTTTGGTTTTGTTGATCTCTTAACTAACCTTCTATCCGCTATTGTGGGTATCTTAATGATGTTCCTCTCTTTGCTACTGTATTTTCGTATGATGAATACAAAAGAATAAATGCTATGGTGTTTGCGATTGTACATATCATCGGCTTATTTGGTTTTATTGCTATCGGCATTGCCCTCGTGATATTAGGACGTTTAAGTGCGCGTCTTGGTAAAGTCACACAAGCGCGGTCTTATTACCTCGGAAATTACCTTGCAGCCTGTCTTATTTGGCTAAGTGTAGCATTTCGTTTCTATTTTATAACGAGAGGTCAATCTAATATGGCAGCATCAGATGGTAATCTGGTGTATATATTAGGTGTTGATGGGTTGCTGGCTTTTGGTATCACGCTTGGTTTAATTGTTACGTGGTATTATTGGAGTTGGCTACTCGCTGAACGTGATTAGATCGTTATATTGCTGAGGAACGTACTTTTGTTAGATGCTCAACTGCTGGCTACAATTCAATCCATGCCAAAAATAGAACTGCATCGTCATCTCGAAGGGTCTTTGCGCTTACAAACCTTAGTTGAGATTGGTGAAGCGGTGGGTATTGAGATGCCAGAATATGATGTTGAAGCGATTCGCCCATTTGTACAAATGATGCCAGACGAACAACGTAGCGCCAAACATTTCCTCAGTAAATTTATGACATTACGCCAATTTTATCGCTCCGTAGAAATTATCGAACGCATCACCTATGAAATTGTAGAAGATGCCGCCAACGACAATATCAAATATATGGAATTACGTTTTACACCCAAAGCTCTCTGCAATATCACACAACTTAAATTAGAAGAAGTTGTCCCTTTAGTCTGTAACATTGGTAATATTGCAGCCAAAGACTTTGGTATCGAGATACGCTATATTGTGTCGATGAATCGCCATGAACCTGTTGAACTCGGAGAGCATGTGCTACGAGCAGGTTTGGACAACCGCCATAAAGGGGTTGTTGGTATTGATCTTGCAGGTGATGAAGCGAATTTCCCCGGCTTAGAATTTCGTCCACTATTCAAACGTGCTAAAGCAGCAGGTTTAGGCATTACGATTCACGCAGGTGAGTGGGGTGGCATCGAAAGTATCTGGAATGCGATTGGTAATTTAGGGGCTGACCGTGTGGGGCATGGGGTTGCTCTCTTAGATGATCCTGCGATGCTACAAGTTGTCATTGATCGCGGTATTGCTTTGGAAGTTTGTCCAACCAGTAATTATTTGAGTGGGGTGGTTGATACCATGGCAGATCATCCGATTCACCAACTGACACGCCAAAATGTCATCACAACAATTAATACAGATGATCCTCTCATTTGCAATGTGACACTCAGCGAAGAGATTGCAGCCACGATGTCAGCACTCAATCTCAGCCTTGATGATATGAAACAATATCAATTACGAGCAGCCCGTTCCGCCTTCTTAGATACCGATGAGCGCAATGATCTCGTTCGCATGTTCCAAGGCTATATGGCAGCCACCAATATACCCTCAGCAGAGTAATCATAATCGCTAAAAAGAAAAATGATCGAGACAATTTCCCGATCATTTTATATGTCATGTGTAATTGACAGCATAATCCTTATCGTGAAAGCATTTCCGCCATCTCATAATATCCATCGGTGATAGAACGCATATTGGTTGTGACTTCTTCTAGCGGAACAGTTACCTGACCTCGTCCTGTGCGAGCGACCATTACGCCCGTTTCGCCTGCCACCAAGCGTTCAATGGCTTCAACCCCTAAACGTGTCGCTAAGAGCCGATCAAATGCTGTTGGGCTACCACCACGTTGCACATGCCCTAAAATCGTCAAGCGAATCTCAAAACCAACTTCTTGTTGATCGAGATAATCCACAAGATCAGTTACTTTATAGGGTGCGCCTTCTGCAACAACTGCAATAGCATGTGTTTTTCCACGAATATAAGCATCTTCGAGGCTATGGGCGATTTCTTCCATTGGGATTTGGCGTTCAGGGGTTACAACAATCTCAGCACCACCTAAAATGCCACCCATCAATGCAAGATAACCACAATTACGTCCCATCACTTCAATCAAAAAACAGCGATTATGCGATGTTGCTGTATCCCGTAATTTATCAATGGCATCCAAGATTGTATTGAGTGCGGTATCCACGCCAATACTCATATCGGTGCCGTAAATATCATTATCAATACTCGCAGGAACACCAACAACAGGCACACCGAGCGTATGCAATGCCATCGCACCGCGTAAGCTACCATCCCCACCAATGACGACCATACCTTCAATATTGTGTTCATTAAGTCGTCTGAGTGCTTTGCGTTGACCTTGCTTAGTTTTAAATTCTTCATTGCGTGCTGTCTGGAGGATTGTTCCCCCACGTTGTAAAATACCACTCACTTCACGACTGGTGAGCGGTTCAAAATCTCCTGTGAGCAACCCGGCATAAGCCTGACGAACGCCAAAAACTTCAATACCTTGTGCAACGGCAGTCCGCACGACTGCACGAATTGCTGCGTTCATCCCGGGTGCATCGCCACCACTTGTCATTACGGCGATACGTTTCATGCAAATCTACTCCTATGAATCATTATTTAGGTTAATCCCTCTCTCTCGCAAAAAAAATAATTTAACTTGCTGCCTATTCTAATCATTTTCGAGCAATATTAACAGCAATGTGTGAAATTAACATTAAGTAGTTTGCACGACTTATCACGATACAAATAATATGACACAATCGCAATAGCCATTAAAAACAATAGACACGTCGATTACGTGCCTATTGTCAGAAAAATCATTTTTCAAGGATGTGGATGCTATCTTTTTCAACGATATCCAGCAGTTCTTTCATTAAAGCATCCCCCATACCTGTTGTATGATTTGGGAAATCTAATACACTGGGTTTGCTACCTCCTGTAATGACAATGCTAAAGCTATCATTACCGGGATGACCCGTAAATACGTGATGAATACGCCGTAAGCGCCGCCGATCACGATCTGTATCTTGACTACGAGGGATATGAATTTCTATATGCTTGCGGATGCTTGCTCGATTATCATCAACCGTTAAACCAGAAAATACATCGCTATTGTCAGTAGTCGTTTCGCCTGTTGCCCATTCAGGTGCGCCTGATGTCATCGGTGCTAAGGCTTCTGATGTCCCGTTTGCTTCATATGTGCCGATAATTGCAGGAGCAGGCTCAGGTTTTTCATCAGCAATCAATTCCCCTGTTTCGTCATCATAGTGCGGCGCAGGTGGTTCTTCATCATAGGATGTGTGATTGCCATTGCCATTTTGATAACGCGCACCATTTTGCGTTTCCATCCATGCATGATTGCCATCTCTTTTGGACGACATCGTTTCAGCAATTTCTTCAGGGCTATATGCCAAAAAGTCGAAACTAACATCATCACATAGAATCTGAACATCACCGCGCCCATCATCGTATTTACCAGTGATAACGACAATATCCCCCGCATCTAGTTCAAAAGGATCATTTTCACCAATAATAATATCGGAATCATTTTCGGCACGTTCTCGCTTGTATTGGTAAACATGTTCTTTAATTTGTGTCCATGTACGCGGAAACATCACGACTTCAATGACACCTGCACTTTCGTGCCAATCTTCGATGGATGCTACAGCCATAGCATCGTTGTTCTTGGTAAAAATTTTACGAATTGTAACAATCTCGCCTGCAATCCTAACCGACTCAGATGGGCGAGGTATTTCAGGGTCTTTGAGATCAGCAACAATGCTTGTGTTACCCATAGCTTCAAATTTATCTTTATGATTATCAACAGGACGACCACTCACATACAATCCCATCAATTCTTTTTCCCATCCCAGTTGGACGCGACGGGTCACTTTTTGGCGCTGAGGGGCTTCTGGAATATTAATTTGTGCTTCGCCCATGCCTGTTCCTTCACCAAACAAGCTCATTTGACCCACTTCTAAGGCTTTATGATGGTCGGCACTGAAACCCACAATCCGCTCTGCTGCGTAGAGGAGGTCATCGCGTGCGCCCCAATCATCTCCAAAAGCGCCTACTTTGATTAGGCTTTCGACAGTCCGCTTACCGACTTGTCGCAAATCGACGCGATGGCAAAAATCAGCTAAAGATGCAAACTGACCATGGGCGTTACGCTCATCAATGATGAATTGCAATGCGCCAACCCCTGCATTTTTGATTGCACCCATGCCAAAGCGAATGCCACGCTTACCATCAGGCATCGCTTCAATATCAAAATCAACGGCTGAATAATTGACATGCGGTGCTAATACAGGAATTTGCAAGCGTCGACATTCTTCGAGGAAGGTGGCGACTTTATCACTATTATCGAATTGCACACTCAAGAGTGCTGTCATATATTCCGCAGGATAATGGCATTTTAAAAACGCTGTTTGAACGGTTATGACCGCATAATCACTAGCATGGCTTTTGTTGAACCCATAATTGGCAAAGAATTCAATTTCATCAAAGATTTTTTCTGCTACTTCTTTAGGAATATCATTTTTAGGTCCACGTTCCATAAAAATGGCTTTATGTTTTTGAAGATCTTTTGCTTTTTTCTTTGATACAGCTCGTCGCATTAAATCTGCTTCACCGAGTTCATAATCAAATAATTCACCTGCAACTTGCATAATCTGTTCTTGGTAAACTAGAATTCCGTAAGTTTCGGCAACAATCGATTTTAGTTTTTCATGATGAAACGGTGTTTTTTCTTCACCGTGCAAGCGCCTATTATAATCAGGGATAAAATCCATCGGACCCGGACGGTACAAGGAAATACCTGCGATGATATGCTCAAATTTATGCGGACGCATCCCGCGTAGCATTTGTTGCATACCGGGGCTTTCCACTTGGAAAACGCCGACAGTATCGCCACGCCCCATCATGATAAAGGCTTCATCAAGTTGGGCTTTTTCTGCATCAGTTAAATTATTGACCATATCATCATGGCGATAGGGTATGTTATCCATGTTATAGCTTGTGCCATGATGCTTATTGATGAGATCACAGGCTTTACGCAAAATTGTTAGCGTTGATAATCCCAGAAAATCGACTTTTAATAGACCAATGGATTCGGCGGTTTCCATCGGTAATTGTGTGACGGCAGTTAATGAACCACCACTAGGGTCTGTGCCTGTAATGCGATGCAGAGGGGTATATTCATCCAGTGGCTTATCCGCAATGATAACGCCTGCTGCATGCGTAGACGCATGACGTGTCATCCCTTGTAGCGCAATTGCTGTATCCATAACACGCTTAATTTCAGGGTCTTTATTGTATAAATCCGTCAATTCAGGGTTAAGATCAATATATTCTTGAATTTTCTTTTGACGCGCTTCTTGTGGGATCATACTTGTGGCACGGTTAATCTTAACGAGATCAACACCCATGGCACGCCCGACATCTTTTACCGCAGCTTTTGCACCCATCGTCCCGAATGTGATAATTGCAGCAACTTTATCTTTACCGTATTTATCGGCTGTATAGGCAATCATCTCGCCCCGACGATCATCAGGGTAATCAAGATCAATATCAGGCATCGAGACACGCCCCGGATTGAGGAAGCGTTCAAACAGCAAACTATTCTGAATCGGGTCAATGTTGGTGATACCAAGGCAATAGGCAACGAGGCTACCTGCCCCCGACCCACGCACATTCCACCAAATATCGGCTTCACGCGCAAATTCGCACAAATCCCACACAATCAAGAAGTAGGTGTTGAAACCCATATCTCCAATAATGCCGAGTTCGCGTTCAATCCGTTTTAATAAAACAGGTTCATCTTCACGATTTGGGAAACGCCAACTCAAACCCATATAAACCAAATACGTGAGATAATCTGCTTCTGTCTCAAAATCTGGCGGAACAGGGAAAATGGGTAACTTATAGGTGCGATCATCTAAATCAACATCAGTCATATCCGCAATCTTGAGCGAATTACGGAAGGCTTCATCAATCATTTCATAAGGCATACCATGTGCGAGAAATTCTTCACGCATTTCATGGGCTGATTTCATGTAGTAGCTATTTGCTGGCGATAGGCGCATCCGCTTTTCTTCACTTTTTAGCGCCCCTGTTTGGATGCAAAGCAAGGTATCATGCACATCAGCATCATCTTTATAGACATAATGCAAATCATTGCTGGCATAAAATTGAACATTGGTATGTGCGCTTTTGCGATAATCAATTAACCACTGATTAAAGACACTCAATTGGTCAATGTTGTGTGGTTGCAATTCTAAATAGAAATTATCTTCGCCAAAAACTTCGACATATTGCCCAATTTTTCGCCGTGCTTCATCATCCCGACCCTCTTCGACTAAACGCGGGATTTCAGCAGCGAGACAGCCTGATGTGGCAATAATGCCCTCGCTATATTGACTCAGTAAATCCCAATCCACACGCGGACGATAATAATAGCCTTCAAGCTGGGCTTTACTCGCCAATTTCATTAAATTGCGATAACCCACATTGTTTTGGGCAAATAGCAACATATGATAGGGACGTTTATCATGTGCTGCATCTTTATCGAAGCGTGTACGGGGTGCGAGATACGCTTCCATTCCAATGACAGGCTTAATATTCGCAGCTTTTGCCTTGCGGTAGAAATCAATAACACCAAACATGACCCCATGATCGGAGATACCAACGGCTGGCATATCGAGTTCGGTTGCGCGATCAATTAAGCTCCCGATGCGGCTCTGCCCATCGAGTAGCGAATATTCCGTATGAACATGCAAGTGGACAAATTCGCTTGACATAAATCACCTATGATGTGAACTGTTTTAAAATGAAAATTAGAACATCTGTAGTATAACACCATCTGACAACTTGATGCTAAGATGTTACGTTATGATTACGTTGAGATTATTTTGAATATCCTATAGTGCCATTGAATCAACTTGATAAGCAAGAGGAGAATAAAAAATGTTAATCTTGTGTTGTTATTTTGACTGTAATTATGAATTGGACGTACAATAATGCCAGAACTACCAGAAGTAGAAACCGTTGTACGGGGTTTGCGCCAACCCTTAATTGGACATACCATAGAGAGTATGTGGTGGGATTGGGAAAAGACGATTGCCACGCCAGAAGTACACGAATTTGAATCACGCATTATCGGACAAACTGTTAATGGCATTAGCCGACGCGCAAAATATATTGTGATTGAACTCGATACGGATTTACTGCTGGTGCATTTGCGGATGACAGGGCGACTCTATGTTACGGATGCCGAAGCCGACCATCGTGTTGATAAATGGGTGCATGTCAAATTTGGCTTAGATCGTGGGCAAGAATTGCGATTTAGCGACTCGCGTAAATTTGGGAAAGTCTACTTAACCGATGATCTCGAAAGCGTCACAGGTGGCATCGGTCCCGAACCACTCGATGATGATTTCACGGTTGCTGTATTCAAAGAACGGATGCAAGGACGCAGTAAGATGATAAAACCGCTTTTGCTCGATCAAACATTCATTGCAGGGGTCGGTAATATTTATGCGGATGAAGCCTTGCACCGTGCCAAAATTCATCCAAAGCGTACCACCGATACGTTATCGGATAATGAGATTTCACGCTTACATGGTACAGTTCGCGCAGCCCTCAATGCAGGGATTCAACATGAAGGTGCAAGCATCAGTTGGTATCGTAAACCTGATGGCACGCAAGGGGAATCGCAGAATCATTTTTATGTCTATGGTCAAGACGGCATACTATGCCAATCGTGTGAAGAAGCACGTATAGAAAAAATTAAGGTTGGGCAACGCGGAACACATTTTTGTCCGAACTGCCAACGGCTTCCTTAACGGAAAGGTCAAACAATGGATTTTTTTATGCAGTTTTTGGTTCAAGCATGGCGTTTATTTGCTTTGTTGGGTGGAGCGCTTGCCGTTGCTATTTTCATCATATGGCGTAATCGGAATAAGAAAACACGCGATATTCAAGAAAAAAAGCAGAACCTAAGTGGGAATAAATCAAATGAACCACGCAAAAAATCAAATAAATCAGGGAATCGCCGTAAACCGCGCCCTACACCTGTTGCCGATGAAGATTTCGCGCCTTCACAAGGGGGATCAATCTTTGATGACGAAGATTTATTCCCAGATGACGATTTTGATGATCGCGTTGCCGCTTCTATAGCAACCCATGACGATGATCCACTCGCTGATTTATATGCTGCGCGTGAAGAAGATCGTAATGAGCAAACAGCGCAATCCACTATGACTGAACCTGAAGAAGATAGTGTTGATTTAGCATCTTTGTTAACAGGTATGGTTGCTGAACCTATTGCGCCTAAAGATTATCATCTGATAGCTGATAAGCCTGTTGCCGTTAAATTGGTGACTAAAAAGAAGGCAATTGCTCAAGAATTATTGACGATTTTGCGTGATGACCGCGATGGGCGTTTGATGGTACAAATTGGTGATGTAGCGTATCGCACTCTCCAAAATGATCGATCAGCCAAACAACAATTTGCAATCATTATGCAACAATTGTCAGGATTGATCCTCACGCCTGATGCAAATGCTCCTGATGATGCAAATATAACAGGTTATCAACCGAATATCATGCAAGCAAAATCAATTGATGTAAAAATCTCATCGGGAGGGGATACACAAGCCCGTGAGATGATAAGTATCCTGCGTGATGAAACTGATGCTCATCTCATTATCCAAATTGGCAATACAGGCTATCGCACACTGGCGAATCATGAAAAAGCCAAAGCTGGATTTTCTAAAATTATGAAAGAGTTATCACAAGCCGTGACAACACCAGATGATAATCCACCTGCTGTACCACAAAAGCAAAAACCAATGCCATCAAGTTATACACCCTCGTCAGTTTACGATGACAATGACGACGATAATGATGTTGTATTACCCGGTGATATTCGTCTACCATCACTGAATGATTTGCCTGATTCTTACAAGGTAGGGCGTTTTGGTCGTGTGCAGGTTAAAAAAGTGCGTGCAGAAGATAAAGTCAAGCCGATCAATATTGCCGAAGCGATTGAAGAATATTTGCAATATAAAATCTCGCTATCGCCAGCCTATCAAAATCGTGGCATCCATATCCGTTCAGCACTCAGTGGCGGTGTCATCATTGAAGTGGATGGTCAACGCTATGAATTCATTGATGAAGTAACCGATAAAGATGCTCAAGCATTTATCAAGCAAGCTATTGATGAATGGCAAGACCGACACTAATCTATTCTCTATAGGGGTTTGGTGTGTAGCCAACCCCCCAATAATCAATCTGACGAGGATATGCCAATAAACGGTTCTTCAATGACTTCTAATGAGGGCACACCAAAATCTGATTCGCGTAAACGCCCCATTGGACGCGCTATATCATGTGGGAAAATAACAATTGCATCTTGCTCAATTGCCCAACGTTGCCATATACGTTTGGTTTCTAGGGTACGCAGTGGCTCAACATCGTAAGCGGTCATCCAAGCAAGGCGCTCAAAATGCACCGCAAAGGTCGCTAAATCACACAAAAAGGCAGCATGTTCCCCATTATTCTCAAAGCGGATACTCATGTGATAAGGTGTATGACCCGGTGTCACAATGCCTGTGATACCTTCCGCAATTTGCGTGTCGCCATCGAGTAAACGCATCTGTCCACTTTTGACGAGCAATTCATAATTTTCAGGAAAATAGGTCGCAGCCGTTCGTTCATTGGGTCGCATTGCATCCTCGTATTCACCACCTTGTACGACATATTCTGCATTTGGGAAAGTGGCAACTAAATTACCATCCTCGTCAAGTGATGTATTCCCCCCAGAATGGTCACAGTGTAAATGCGTATCAATCACCAGATCAATATCTTCAGGAGTCAGCCCTAATTGCATTAAGGCACGTAATAGACCTCCGTCTGCTTCAATACGATAAATTCGACGTAGTTTTTTACTAATTTTGCTACCAAAACCCGTATCAACAATAATATGTTGACCATTCGCTTTGACATACAGGCATGTTTGACACATCGGAATAATATTATCGTCATTAGGCATAATATACCGTGTCCATAATTGACGTGGCACAAGTCCAAACGCCCCACCACCATCAACATTCATGATACTTTCTTGAATGAGATGTATTTCAAAATCACCGACTTTAAACATAGGTCTATTATCTTCTTTAATATTAGCTAATGTAATTATGTCACAATATGAGTGGATTATCACTCATGAAGCTGATATATGCTATGCAGGAGGTCTTCTCATAACTAAAATATGGCAACTTATACGTAAAACATTTCAACAATGGCAGAAAGATAATGTTTCGCTCATCGCGGCAGCGCTATCTTACTATACTGTTTTCGCGTTAGCACCATTACTCGTTATTGTCATTGTTGTTGCAGGCACATTTTTAGGTCAGTCATCTGTTGAAACACAAATTATTAATGAATTTGGCGATCTGTTAGGTGCTGAAACAGCCGATTTGATAACAACGATGATCCAATCATTGCAAAATTCAGGCAATGGTGTGATACCAACACTCATTAGTATTAGCCTGTTACTATTTGGGGCGACTAATTTATTTTTCCAGCTTGAAACAGCATTAAACCGAATCTGGCATATTGAACCTAAAACATCAGATGGTAGCTTACAAGAGGTTCTTAAATTTGTGCAAAAACGTGTTTTATCATTTGGATTTGTCTTAGGCTTGGGTATTTTGCTCATTATATCTTTGGTAATGAACTCATTTTTATCCGCATTTGTTAGGCTAATTTCAGCAGAAATTGCATGGATTGGCTTACCACTACAACTCGTAAATATACTTGTCTCTATGACTGTTCTGACATTGATTTTTGCTATGATTTATAAATATTTACCCGATACGAAAATTAATTGGCAAGATGTATGGGTTGGTGCGATTGTGACATCACTGCTATTTATAATGGGTCAATTAGCGATTGGTGCATACCTTGGGCGTAGTACCATTACTTCAACATATGGTGCTGCTGGGTCACTAGCTGCTTTGCTAGTATGGGTCTATTATTCCATGCAGATATTATTAATTGGCGCTGAATTCACACAGGTGTATACACATACATTTCGTGAATATAATGAGATTGGAATGACTGACTAACCTAATGATGAGAGCCTTAACTCTCATCAGGTGTACTAATATCAGCAATTCTTGCGCGTAGTAGATTCAATAATGGCGAGATAGGTAGCCGTAATTGCAAACCGCGTTGCCCTGCACTAATAACGATATTCTGGATTTTGGTAGCAGGCGCATCAATATATACTTGCCAGTTTTTATCCATCAACATGAGCGCACTCATGCCACCGACTTGCAAACCTGTACTTTTCTCAGCATCAATGTGACGCATCATCTTAACTTTTTTCTCGCGGGATGCTGTTGCAAGTTTTTTTAAGTCAAGTTGTGTATCACAGGCTAACATTGCAATCATGGGTGCTTCGCTTGCCACAGAATAAGC
>JBAUIA010000280.1:0-4872 GCA_049680565.1 Phototrophicaceae bacterium | reverse complement strand
AATCTGAACCGTTGTTGTTGTTGTTGTTGTTTTTGTGTTTGTTGTTGTGTTTGTTGTTTCTGTATTGTTTAAGTTATCTGTTGATCCTTCAGATGATGAAGTTGAAGAGCCAATAGCAATATCATTGGTTGGCGGAGGTGGTATAAATATGATTTGTGGTGTTGGGACTTGAGGCACTATGTCACAATTTCCTGATTGAATCAGGTTACTTTCTTCAGAAATCCATAATTCGTTCGCACTTGACCAATCCGTAATATTTGATCTACCGAGTTGCCACCATGTTTTTCCATCTATAAGCGCAAACCCTGTGATACTAATTGTGGTATTGTTTTTTAAATATCCAAGTAGAGTACGAGTATTATCAGGTCCTACACGAACTTCAACATTACCATCTGTTGTTTGCATCGTACAGCTTTGGTGTACCGGCGTAATGGTATCACTCGCAGTAGCAGATGGACTTGAACTAACAGTAGGACTTGGTGTAACTATGGTCGGTGTTTCTGTTGATGGCGGTGCATCAACTGTAAGTGTAACTCTTTCGGTTATACTTGTACTAGTAATATGCGGAGTAGCGGTAACAATGAGAACTATTTGCGTTACTTCTACTGGATTTTCAGTTGGGGGAACGTCCATCCAAATTGTATTTAAAATTCCGATTATATTGGTAATGCCAAGTGTTTCAGTTGTTGCTAACCCAATGAGTGCAACAATTATCGGAATCATAATTCCTGTTATAATCCACCTATATTTATCAGAATCATTCTGAGAGTAATCTTCTTCAATATAAATTTTTTTTTGTTTGTCATCAGAATTCATAATATTACCCTTAAAAAACTTATTTTTTGTTTTCGTTCATCTTTAGTATTTGATGCCATATTTTTTAAAATAATTAACCATAAATTTACATTATTAATAATATATGAGCAAATATGTTTGAATAAATTTATCATGTTTTTATATAAGTTACACGACATTTCTAATATCTGTTATCAGGCAAGTTTTTCAAAGTTTGGTAGATTAATGATAGACAGTTATTATGGTATTCTGCAGTTTTAGGTACAATCAGACTCATAGGCTGGAATCATCCAATAAGGATTGCTAAACTTGGAAACCCCTCATGCAACAATAAAATCATCAAATTGGCGTAATCGTTACGGTATACTGCTCTTGAGTTTAGTCATTATTATGCTGGGCTTAATGGCACTCAATCCGCTTGCGCTGAATGTAGATTCTGCTTTATATCTGGAAGTTGGGCGCTATTTGCTCGATGGTCGCGTGCCTTACGTGGATTATATCGAGCTTAATCCGCCACTGATTCACTACATCAATGTGTTACCTGTTTTCTTGGGGAATATCTTCAATATCAATCCGATTATCACCTATAAAATACTTGTTCTTGCGGTGGTGGCGTATGCGTGCCTGATGTCTTATGGCTTATTGCAGCGCTCAAAAGTACGAAATAATCTGCCGATAGCCTTACTACTACCATCGCTGATTCTATTCGCTACCTTGCTTGATTTTCCTGATTTTGGACAGCGCGATCATCTGATTAGCTTGGTTCTGATCCCTTGGTTGATTGTGCGAACAGGGCGCTATGATGGTGATACTATCGGGCGTGGACAAGCGCTCTTGATAGGCTTTTTAGCAGCGATTGGGATTGCCTTGCGCCCTTATTTTGTTGTGCCTTTGGCGCTTATAGAAATTTATTATTTGCTCAAATATCGCCAATTATCGCATATCTTTCGCCCAGAAACATTGACGGTCATTCTTGTGGGTGTCTTGTATATTGCTCATTTTGCATTATTGCCCGAAGCAGCCCGTAGCGCATTCTTTAATGATCTCATTCCCTATGTGCAAGATAACTATAGTTCATATGCCTTGTTTTCAGGGGAGCAATTTTGGTTGCTGATGAATGCACGCTACTTGCATTTGATCTATATTTTTATTGCTGGCATCGTATTATATTGGGGATTGCCTCATATCTATCGCACCGCATTGATGATGCCGTTAGCACTTTTTGCAGCAGGTGCATATGCAGTTTATCTCTATCAGCAATTGGGATTTTCCTATCAAGCGATGCCGTTTATCTTAGCGGTCATCATTATTTGGGGGATCGTCTTACAAGGTTATTGGCGTGCTTTTGCAGATAAAGCGACATTCTCATTACCTTTGACGATTTTACGTCCCTTATTAATTGTGTTTGTGCTGACGAGTGTTATCCTAATTGTGTTATTGAATATCGGCATCCGTATTTTGAATAGTCCTCCGCCACCTACTGCGAGTATCGCATTGATTGCATCGCTCACTGAGCCTGACGATGCGATTTTCATTGTTGATACAGATTTGACTTCTATTTTTCCGATGTTAATTCAAATTGATCGGCATTTAGATATGTCTTACTTACAGGCTTTTCCAATTGCATTTGGTATATTTGATTATGATACGCCCAATGATTTATATGGCGTAGAGCCTTTACCTGATGATGTTCAGAACTATTTAGCTATACTAGCAGATGATATTGAGAAATATGAACCGCCATTAATCCTAATAAGAACTGAAGAATGTTATGCTTGTCCA
Organism: Phototrophicaceae bacterium; assembly: GCA_049680565.1. Classification (GTDB taxonomy): domain Bacteria; phylum Chloroflexota; class Anaerolineae; order Aggregatilineales; family Phototrophicaceae; genus JAUZRW01. The sequence continues at coordinate 2,295 of JBAUIA010000280.1, read as the reverse complement.
TCCAATTTTAATATCAATACTATGCTACAAACAAACGGCTTTATCGATCAATATTTGTCTATGTATGACATTTTAGAATCAGGTACCTTAGCAGATTTTATGATATATCGACGTATGGATTCTTAATTGAAAATTCCAAGGTGGTAATTTATTGATATGGACAGTTATTTAGAGTTTCAGTATGTAGGATGTGAACTGAAAACACTACAACATGCCGTCAATTGGAAAACCTATTGGCGCTCTAAGATTGCACCCTATATGGGACAACGGGTGTTAGAGGTCGGCGCAGGGATTGGTGGCACAACCCGCGTTTTTGCAGATTATCAATGTGATCAATGGGTGGCACTCGAACCTGATGGACGCATGGTGCAATCACTCCAAGAGCAACAACAAGCAGGGGACTTGCCCAATTTTGTAGATATTCAGCTTGGCACGGTGCAAGAATTATCCCAAGACCTATTATTTGATACGATTCTCTATATTGATGTGCTTGAACATATTGAAGCGCACGCAGCCGAATTGGATGCAGCCCGTCAGCATGTTGCAGTTGGTGGATATATCGTCGTTTTAAGTCCTGCTTTTCAATTTTTGTATACGCCCTTTGATGAAGCCATCGGACATTATCGGCGCTATCGCCGCCAAGATTTAAAGGCGCTGACCCCCAAAAATTGTCGTGTTGCTAACGCCTTCTATCTCGATGCGGTTGGGATGCTGGCATCGGTTGCGAACTTGCTCATTTTACGGGCATCTGAACCCAAACTGAGTCAGATTAAGTTTTGGGATGGTACAATTATTCCGATTTCACGTTTGTTTGATCCATTGGTGAATTTTAGTTTAGGGCGTTCCGTAATTTGCATTTACGAGCGTGTAGAATAAATGACACACACTGACGCAACGCTACCCAATCGTATCGCCATTCTAATGCCTTTGATGAATGACTGGGAATCTTTTCATCTATTGTTGGCTGATCTAAATACACAACTTGCCGACATCGCGCAAGCTGTTGATGTTCATATTGTCGATGATTATTCGATTCCGCAGACCATCCCCACTGTGAAAACAACCAAAATTGAAAATATTTATTGCACGCGATTAGTCCGTAATTTAGGGCATCAACGGGCGATTGCAATTGGCTTGGTTTATCTAGCGACCCATTATGATTACCATCAAGTGATTGTGATTGATGCCGATGGCGAAGATTGCCCAGCCGATGTGGCGAAAATGATTGCGATGAGTGCTGACTATCCCGATAATGTGATTGTGGCACAACGCGAAAGACGCTCGGAAGGGTGGGTGTTTGCGCTATTTTATCGCTTGTATAAAGCAACTTTCCGCTCATTGACAGGCAAGCTGATTGATTTTGGGAACTTTTGCCTCATTCCGAAAAATGCCCTTGCTGGCTTGGTTTATCATGCTGGCTTGTGGAATCATCTGGCAGCGACGGTGGTGGCATCGCGTGTACCGATTACTAAAATGCCAGCCAATCGCTGTGAGCGTTATGCAGGGCAATCGAGTATGAACTTTACAGGCTTGGTCATTCACGGTCTGAGCGCCGTTTCGATTTTCCTCGATCAGATTGCGGTGCGGATGATTATTCTCGCGGTGATAGCCAGTATTTTAGTGGGTTTGGGCTTAGTCGCTGTCGTCATGATTCGCCTCTTTACCGATTTAGCGATTCCGGGTTGGGCAACCAGTGCAACAGGTTTACTACTCTTGATACTCGGTCAAACTGTGTTGCTGATTCTCTTTTTGACCTTCAGCATCTTACAACAACGCTCCACCGTGCAGATTGTCCCCAAAAATGAAGTCCTCCAATTTGTGGACTCGCATCAGGCGTTACTGATTGTTGGATAAAAAAGTAGATAACGCGAATAATGCTTAACGTATCGTCACCTGTGACTCAAGTCACAGGCTCTTTATATGCGTTGACTGAAGTCAACTTTTGACGACATATTTATACAATAATTGCACTTAAGCGAGCTTTAGCTCCCGAATAAGTGTCGCTAGATCGCTATGGCTTTAGCGTCTAGCGATAATGCTTGAAAGAAACCGTCTAATGGATTGGCTGATGTCAGAGTGAAATGATTGAAATGTTTTTAATCAGTTACATGTCTTATCCATTATTCGCGTTACTATTCGTTGTACGGTTTCGTACAGGCGATTCTAGTCAGTTTAGTTATAAAAGAGATCACACACTATGATGTTTCCGCCTCAAATTGATATGCGTAATCCCATTGTCCATATGACCTTATGGAATTTAATTGCGACCACAGGTTTAATGGCTATCTTGATTGC
>JBAUIA010000279.1:0-1581 GCA_049680565.1 Phototrophicaceae bacterium | reverse complement strand
TAGCATGAGTGCGATTGTCACAATGATTGTGATTATCGCTTGTACTGATCTTGAGCTTGTGAGCTGGTCAATTGTATTAACCGCTTCTTTCATTGCTTCTGTCATTTTTGTGCTTACCTCCTTTCTGAATGTGTATCCACATTATGCGGGTCCCAGATCTGTGACACGATAGCTAACAGTGCCTGTAGTGCCAATAAACAACTTGTTATTGATATTTGTGTAGTTCTGTGCTGGGATAGTTATTGTCCAATTATAAACACCGCTAGGACTGTAGTTTGGCACATTAACAGCTAAATCAGTCACCTTAAACCTATTGCTACCACCAACATAATTGAATTGTAGCGCTGCTTGTGTATCTGTAAGGCTTCTCGATATATTGCCATTTGCGTCTTTTTTCCAGATAGGATCAACAGTACCAGTGCCTTCGTAAACCAAATTACCGGAAAATGACAAAATCACCAAACGCGGACTTGTAAAATTCCAATTCACAAGCGGAATTGTTGAAAAATCATTGCCGACACCATCCCAAACAAGCTCTGGTAACCGATAGCAAGGTGCTAATTGATACCCTTCACGTGGTTGATTAAGCCCATTATCGACCCATTGTTCAATCTGTTCATTAGATATGTTAGCAACCAATTTTTCGTAAAATCTTGCAATGTTTTCGGCATTGGTAACTTGTGCGTCCTCAAGTGATTGGATGTACTGACTAATGCCGCCAGTCCACCCACTACCGCAATAAATAAACCTTGCAAGTGTATCCACTCCGATAGCCAATGTGCCACTGGCTGCAGCAGCTTCATAATCGGTTGTGATGAGATCATTGGCTGCATCAATGCCGTCAATTACTGGCGTTAATATAAATAAACGGCGTAATGCACGAACCACAAAATCAACAGTATTTGACTGTGTGGTTTTACGCAAGATGATAGCGTTAACAAGGTCAATAAAGCCTTGCGCCACGGCATAGGCAGCACCATAGAGAATTGCTTCATCAGCGATACCAGGCGGTAGACTATTCGTTGTACTGCGACCACTGGACAGTGTCGTAATTTTCGGAGGCGTGCTAGTGCCACCTTCGAGCGAACCAGCACTAATGCTAATCCCATTCTCAATGTTACCATCTTGAGCAAGCAAGTAGCGCTGTGATTTACGAATTTCATGTATATCTAATGCGTCGTCAAAAGCATCACGCATTTCATTGTAGGTTGTCATTATTGCTCCTTGTCTGATTGAATGTCTTGTTATTGTGTTGCCCTCGATGCTTTTGACCTTAACGTTGCCACACGCCCGAAATGAGCGAATACCACCAAAGGGGAACAGGAAGGGCACTTCGTCATTGAAGGCAGGTAAGAAGACGATACGAATTGTGTTTTCATCATCTTCTGCGAACTCATATTCCTGAATTTGTGTTGAAGCTGTTTCAAATGGTATTGACGTTAAATCTCTATTGAGTTCAACGAGTGAAAAGCTATTAAGAATACCTTCATTGCCTTCTGAAAAGGTATCTGAGAGAATTTCATAAATCTCCTGCAATGTAAAATCAATATCACGCATTACAAACGCACGACCCCCTAGAGG
>JBAUIA010000278.1:0-5506 GCA_049680565.1 Phototrophicaceae bacterium | reverse complement strand
CATTACTGGAACGATTAACGGGTACAGTTGTCGGTTGCACGGGTACAGTTGTCGGTTGCACAGGTACAGTTGTCGGTTGCACAGGTACAGTTGTCGGTTGCACAGGTGCTGTTGTTGGTTGCACAGGTGCTGTTGTCGGTTGCACAGGTGCTGTTGTCGGTTGACTGATTACTTGTACAGGTTGAGCAGCTTCTGATGGTTCATCTTGCTGTTGTTTTGTAACAGTAATAACAGCATCAACAACATTCGCTGTTGGGTAGTAATTCCAGCGATTACCTCTTGATATATCTGTGATAGTCAATGAGATCGTATTTTGGCTCGCTGAAATGCCTTCTCGGCGGATACCACACCATCCACGACTTGTTTCACAATCAAAGGGTGTGCCATCTGACCATACACCAGTGATGATAACTCGCGATGGTGTGCGATTATCACTGTTTCTGATATAGACATCAATATAGGTCGCCCATGTTGCGGAAGATTCGATCCAATAGTCAACACTCACATTATCCAAATAGAGATAATCATCAGGTGCTTCCGTTACAGGTTCTTGCGTAATAACAACGACGGGTTCTTCCGTTGCTACGGGTTCTTCGGTGATAACCACGACGGGTTCTTCCGTTGCTACGGGTTCTTCAGTGATAACTACGACGGGTTCTTCGGTTACAACAGGCTCTTCGGTGATAACCACGACGGGTTCTTCCGTTGCTACGGGTTCTTCATTGCTGCTATTACCGATGGTCACATCGCCAATTGCATAACGTCCGAACTGATCTGCACCTGTAATCGCTAGGTTAATCGGTTGACCTGTATTGACATTTAAGATTGCAACACGTAATTGATATGTACCATCTGCTAAGTTACTCGGTACAGCGATTGATTCACCAATTACATTCGATGGTGCAGTCCCCGGTAATGGGTTCGCAGGCATCCATGATGAAACATCGGTATTTGATGCGTGATTTGCGATCATGTTGCCATTGCTATCCAGCAAATACACATGCAATCTGAAATCATAACCCATACGAGGGTATGCTGGTGATGTACCGACATTTTGCCACGCCATCGTCAGGCTAAGTGTTTCACCTGCTGATACATTGCTATCATAAACAGCTTGTGCCATTTGATAACGATAACCCACATCGGTCAACAAACTACGCACAGGTGCTTCATTGCGTGGTTCAGCCAAGTTTTCGTGTACTAATGCTGGATGAGCCGCATTAATGAGCGCATCTGAGCGTTGCATATCACTGGATGATGTTGTTACACCTGCACAAAATTCAAAGATGATAGGCGCATTTCGCCATGTCGATTCAATAACATCCCCAATTTTGTTCATTGGGTTTTCTAATGTTGCGCTACCAAGGCAGTCATATCGAATACCAACATCAGCGCGGCGTGATGCAACATAACGGGTTGTTTGTTGAATCCCTGCATATGGCATCACCAATTGTGTGGTTTGGAAACCACGATAACTATAAGATGTAGTTTGTGTACCCCCATTGCTGGTTTCACATTGATGGTTGCTATCACTACCACCGATGAACATATCAGCGAGGCGGACACGCGCTTGACCATCTAATGACGCAGGATTCATCCCATTATCGTCCCAGACAGTTTCATCTTGCCAACTCCACTCATTGAAGTTGCCATAGCCACTAATATCGATGAAAGAAATACGTGAGTCACCATCGTAGCGTTGGCGTAACGCATCAACAAAGCTCGCCCAGAATGTCTGGTAGCTACAACTATCATAATTCGGCGCACCATTGCTTTGGATAACGCTACTATCGCGGTCAACAACCCATTGTGGCACTTGATGCCCACCATAAGATTCACCGCGCATGGTATACACACGGAAAGAAGCCAATTGACCATTGCGTGCAGCGCTTGCAATTTTATTATCAAGCGTTGACCAATCATATGTCCCAACACTTGGGTTCAGTACGCGCCAGCTAATATCAGAACGATCTGGATAGATAACGGTTTCTTCTAAGAACGCTGGGTTAAACCCTTCAAAGCGTTGAAAGCCGATACCGGGATTTGAAAAATAATCAGCATTTTGTGTTGGATACACCGTTACAAAGTCATTGCCTGTAACATCTGCTGCTGATGTTGGTAATTGCCCCACGATACCAAGCGTGATGCTGAGCATCACAAAGGTAATTGCAATTAAAGTACGTTGTGTGATTGTGTTCAATGTTTTCATCGTGTTTCCTTTTTTCTGCATTTAAGTCTGTTTACGTTTTTTGATTGAAGTGGCTTAGCCCCTAGCGTTGCCTCTTATCAATCAAAATTGTCGAAATACACTTTGTAATATTCGACCACAACCGAAGTATACCTGTGATTATTACGAATAACCTTAACGCTATGACCTTGGTACTAGTAATGTAAGTTGTAATATTTAAACCATTTGTGAAAATAGGCACGAAACCTCCTAACTTTCACTAACCTTTAGGACTATAGTACGTGTTGCCATTTTTGTGATTTTTACAAGTTTTGGGGTCAATTATGGGCAATAATAAAAATTACGACAAAATTCGGATACAATAGTCACATCAATCAATTGCATAAAACATTTGATTAATTGCGGTTCTTCAGCGCCAAAAAAATGATAATAATTTAAGAGGATTACCGATGGTTTGCTCACATTGTCAAGCAGCAGAAGATGTTTTCGGGATAAAATATGCCTACAAAGACCTCAAGGAATATCGCAAAAAAGGTGCGAGTAAATCGACACAATCCATGTTGACGACACTCAAAAATGTAGGGGTAGCAAACCAGACCTTACTCGATATTGGCGGAGGTATTGGGGCAATTTCGCATGAATTAATTGCAGCAGGTCTATCGAGTGCCGTTGATGTCGATGCTTCACAAGCGTATATTCAGGTGGCGCAAGAAGAAGCGCAACACCGTGGATATGCCGATAAAATGAGCTTTCAGCATGGTGATTTTGTACAGCTTGCCCCAACCATCGATACCGCAGATATTGTGACCTTAGATCGTGTGATTTGTTGTTATCCAGATGTAGAAGCCCTAGTCAATTTGTCATCAGCACGCGCAAAACATTTATATGGGGTCGTCTATCCGCGTGATAATATCCTTAGCCGAAATATTAGCCATATCTTTAACTTTATCGGCTTCCGCTTACAAGGCAATCCATTTCGCATTTATATTCATGATAGTACAGTCATTGATGGCATTATTCGCAATAATGGCTTACAACGGATTCAGCATAAAAATGTAGGTATGTGGCAGATGATGGTTTATCAGCGCTAGACATGAAATATAGACCATAGGAAATCGCACTGGAGGGTCATAGCGCTTTCATGCGGTCTTCACGAGTATCGCTTACAGTACATAATAAGAAGCGAGCAGCAACCGCCTGTAGCCCAAACTGTGCCTTTTAAGGTGTATCAAAAAATGAACACATTTGGTGTATCACGCCATTCCAGACCAGGCAAATCGGAATAAAGCGACACAGACGATTGCTGTTCGTCCCTCATTAAAGCCTCTTTAGGATACCATCAAACCCGCATTTTAGCTTACCGCTTCTTGTCGATCACTCTATATCACTACGCTCAAAGTCACACAATCGTTCAATTTTGGTCAGAAGGTCAAAGCCAAATTATAATGACAGACGTGTTTTTGTTCATCAGTTCATACTAAGAGTGAGGACTGACTTTTTGATCTGGTATATAAGCAATCGGAGGTCTTGGTCTCAATGATATACTGCCCCTACCCCACGATCAATTACCAGTGTGGTTGTATCAGGCAATTAGGCTATATAAAGACTGCCAGTTACATGCTGGCAGTTTTAGAATTAATAATGACTCATCTTATAAATGACATATCAGAGATCAAGGATCATTTCGATACGCCCAAAAGCAACAAAATATCCTAATTCCTGAAAAACATCCCATGTAGGATGCAAAAGCGGCACATTTTCAATTTTGGTATCTTGCATATTATAGGTCACATGCACTGCCGTAATGAGTGCAAGCATCAGTTCTCGGCTAATATCAGGCTGTAATACAAAATGAGATAGTTGGAATGATGTTTTTTGAAATACAATCCAGCCCGTTTGTCCATCAGGTAACGTAACCTGTAAGCCTTCCATACGCCCTGCATTACGTAACGAGGCAGTTTGCTCTGTCCAAGCAGCCCCTGCTTCACGATTTTCCAAGACGGTAAATACATCATCGCCATTGAAAGGCTCAATGTTCATATCAGGGATAAGATGTTCATCAATCCGTGCAGGTGGGCGACGAATTACTAATAATTCGCGTGTGACTTGAAATCCTAGTTTTGAAAATAAGCGATGAGCAGGATCATTCCCTTTAATCACTTCCAGTATCACTTGGGCTTTACCTAAGCGCCGTGATTCTGCTATTTCAGCTTCCATCAAGAATAAGCCAGAATGCCGACGACGACGGACGGGAATCACACCTAAGCGCGTAATCCATGTCCGATCACCCCGTATCCCGAGCATACAGACACCATTAAAATCACCATCTTCTTTATCAATAGCGACAAATGATGATGCAAGGTCTACATCATAAGAAGTGACGTATTCCTTCATCCGTTTAGCATTCATCGGCATAGGAACAATATAATCTTCTCGCGCACGATTATAAATATCCGCAAGGTCTTCATAAGAGTATTCACTTGTAGGGATTGCTTCATGCGGAGAATCTATCATTCTCAGCCTTGTCCTTTTCAAATCGTCATTCACAGATAGCTATAACAAGTGCCGTCAAAAAGCACGCCATTATAGCTAACATTTCAGTCTATTAAAGCGATGATATGAGAATCAATCAACTGGATTGGTCTTATTGCTATCAAGTGATGCTGTATCAGGTGTATCATTTGATACATCTTGTGAATTCTCGATCTTGGTAGGCGCTTGATTTTCGTCCGTAGCGGCTTGATTAGCAGTAGCGATTGCAAGAAATTCAGTAATTTGGCTCGCAAATAAGCGCGTATTAATCGGTTTCGTGATGACACCATCACAACCATAACGTTCTGCCATATCGTGTGCTTCATCTTCGGGCCATGCTGTAAAAGCGATGATCGGTATTGTTTGGAGTCTCTCATGTTGCCGAATTAAGCCAATGACCGTTTGTCCATCAATATCAGGCAAGCCTAAATCAATAAGGATGAGGTCTATTTCATTCTCAAACACGGTTGTGAGTCCTATTTCACCATCTTCAGCAACCAACACATCATAGCCTGCTCGTGTTAAGAGCTTATCCGCCATGCGTGCATTTGGATAATGGTCTTCGATTACGACAATTGTTGGCACAGTGATACGCTTCCTTTATGATCGGTTGATAGCAGATAACCATTCAACAAATAATTTACGATTATTTCTTACAAGTTGTAGATTATCGAAAGAATTAGAAATAGATGTAGGGATGCATCGGCGTATGCGTCCGTTTGTAAGACGGTGGGATACGCTGATCTCCCACCCTACAATTTCCAAAAAATTTTAGCACATTATAAA
>JBAUIA010000277.1:0-3071 GCA_049680565.1 Phototrophicaceae bacterium | reverse complement strand
AGCTATTGCATATTTCGAGACCACCAAAAAGTCGGGGCTAGGTCATAAATTTCGTTTTCTAGGAAGCCAGAAAAGCATATAAAAACTGTTCATTCTGTTGATCTGATTTTACTTTCAGAAAGTTTTGCTCCTGGTTTTTGGTGGTCTCCAAATTAAGACGATAATCAACAATTACTTGCATTTATCAGCATACAAATTGTCAAAATGATGTATTGTAATAAGGATTGCAATATAAAAATTCTTCACAACATCTCGCATCGCTGATTGAGGATATTGTAAATTATGAATAGATTATCCCGTTACATCCGACTCATCTGTTATAGTGTATGTCTGATGATTGCCCCCAGTTTATCAGTCATTTATCCTGTACAAGGTCAGACATACCCAGAAGATATAGGCATTCAAGCAGATCCGCCAAGTACTGTTTTACCCCCAAATACCACCGAGCTATCACTCACCATCACAACCGATACCACTACATCTTGCTCGTATCAATGGAATAATACGGACTATCAATTCGATACAGAAGATGGCGTGCGTCACTTAACGATTTTACAAAGGCTTAATCCCGACCCCATCATCACCAATCAGATTATCGTTACTTGTGACGCATATTCTGATAATCCACTTATGTTAATGTATCGTAGCTTGCCTGATGCGAATCCATCTTATCCACGTACAGGCAATTTGTGGGGGTCATGGGAGTGGCAGAGTAATGGTCGTTCTTTAGAGTATATGTCACGGGTTGATTTATGGTTGGGCGCAAATAGCTTCACTACTGATGAGATGCGCGACCTACGCCGACTGAATCCTGATATATTATTCCTCAGTTCTGCTAATGCCATCGAATGGAATCCAACATGGTATCCGCGCCCTATCCCCGATGATTATTGGTTACGTGATGTTGATGGCAACCGTGTTGAGGTATGGCCTGGCTCATATCGCCTTAACCTGACCAAACCCGAAGTTGCTGAGATGGTCGCCTATTCGATTTATGAAGAGCATCTTGAATACGAAATGCAATTCGATGGCGTATTCATTGATAATATCTTCTTGACGCACTCATGGCAAAATGAAGATATTTTCGGAAATGCCTTCCCTGTGGATGCCGATGAAGATGGTATCGCTGATGACCCTCAAGCCTTTGACATAGCGTGGCGAGCAGGTGTCTTGCATGAATTACGCACACTACGTGCACTGCTCCCACATGCGATATTTTCAGGACATGCAATGGATATATACGACCCTGAAATTCAAGAAATATTCAATGGGATTGGGATCGGCTTTGTTGTTCCCGAAATTATAGAAGGACAAACAGAATTTCAGACATTCTGGCAACGCTATCAAGCATGGATGACGGATGCCCTCACGCCTCAAATCACCATGATTGAATCGGCTGTTCCCTATCAGATTGGCTATGGTTATGGTTATCTCCCTCAAGATGATATGCCCTCTGAAACATGGGACTTTGCGCGAGATTACTATCCGTATATGCGTTTTGGACTCGCACTTACCCTAATGCAAGATGCGTACTTTACGCACGAGATAGGCGATACCTATCATGGTAATGACTGGTGGTATGACGAACTCGATTTTGAGTTAGGGTATCCACTGGGTGAGGCGCAATATATCATCCCAGCAGGTTTCAATACAGAAACAGTCTATCAGGAGACCTTCGAACGAGGATTCTAGGATGATGGGTCGTTCTGGGTAGATAGAGGTGCAGGCTACGATGCTTCAGTCATATCTGAAAATGATACAGCAAGAATCGATATTATAGAGACAGCAGGTGAAGATTGGCGCATTGACCTTGCACAATACGACCAAAGCCTAGTGCAAGGGCAAACCTATGAACTGGTGTTCCGCGCACGCTCAAACGAACCACGCCCAATCACACTCAGTTCAAACCTGAATGAACCTGATTGGCGTAATTTTGGGTTAAGTCAAGTGGTGCAACTCACCTTAGAATGGCAAACTTACACACTACGCTTTACCGCAAATGAAACAACCTCACAAGCACGTATTCAATTTTTACTCGGCAACAGTCTCGGCACTGTCTGGATTGATAATCTAACGCTGAGTACCGCTTCACCAGATATTTTCATGCGCGAGTTTGAAAGTGGACTTGTGCTACTCAATGCCACACAATCGGAGCAAATACTAGATATTGGCACAGGCTATCAACGTCTTATAGGCACACAGGCCCCCTTCGCACAATACATCATAGATGATACACCTGATACATTTAGCACACAAGGCGAATGGCTACCTACAGTCTTTGATACGGATTTATGGGTTGCGACTGCTCCCTATTATCATGATTGGGGGGCGGGTAGTCATCTAGGGCAAGAGGGGATTGCACAGTGGGATTTGAATATTCCCTTTGCAGATACTTACACCCTCACAGCATGGTTACCTGACGTGCCTGATGCGGCGGATTGGCATCCAAACGCCCAATATAAAATTATCTCAGGTGGGGAAGTCGTTGCATTTACCACCCTAGACCAGCGCACATCTGATGATACGTGGCACTTTCTCGCAGAAGTACCTCTTGAACCAGATGCCATCCTTCAATTAATTTGCAATGGTGATGCACCCTGCCTTGCTGATGCCTTTCATATACAGTCTGCACAGCGTTACAATAATGGCGAAGTCGCAACACAGGTAACGCTACAGCCGTTGGATGGCATTATCATCCAGCGCACACCCTAAGATAATCAGTTATCGCATGTGGTGCATAACATCGTATCCCATTTTAGATAGTTGGATTAGAGTATTACTTGATGTTGCCCTCATGTATCAAATGCCTACACCAACAGATGCTATAATTTATAAATGAAATGCAGATAAGAGACCACCTATGGATGGGGGAAGTTACGGAATAAAAAGGTAGCTGTTGAAAAAGCTAATGATTAAGATGTTCAATTTATGTGAACAAATGAAATCTACACATATCATTGTGAGACTGCGTTGAAGATGTATTTAATTGTAGCAATTAACCCTGTAGGGTCAAAAAACCTCATAGGTGGTCAATTTTGAGCTAGCCAGCCTCACGATAGTATGAATGTATA
>JBAUIA010000276.1:0-3796 GCA_049680565.1 Phototrophicaceae bacterium | reverse complement strand
CTTTTTCGAGTATACTAACTTTATGTGACCATCTGCTTGAGTGAGCATTATGAAACAATTTCAGCGCAAACCAAAACAACATGAACCCGATTCAACCACGCTTGCAACGATGCAACGTCCTGTTCAGCAGCAGATGATCTCCCCTCAATTACAAGGTCTTAATGCTGATTTACCAACGCTATCACCAAGCAAAATGCTGCAATTACAGCGCACAATCGGTAATCAGCGCATTCAACGTCATTTAGGGCAATCACCTTCTCCTATTGAACAATTTTCAGCGTTTCAGCAACGTTTGAGCATCCCTATTCAAGCAAAATTAGCCATCACCCCTGCTGGTGATAAATACGAAAAAGAAGCGGATGCTGTCGCTAATCATGCGATGCAAGCCATGCGTGTTCAACGGATGGATGATGAAGAACTCATGCAAGGCATGCGTATCCAGCGTATGGATGAAGAAGAATTGATGCAAGGCATGCGTGTTCAACGCATGGACGAAGAAGAATTGCAAATGCAACGTCAAGCAGATTTCTCACAAGGTGGTGAGGTCGATGCCGATGTTGAATCGCAAATACAAGCAGCACGCGGTGGTGGGCAACCTCTCCCACAAAACTTAAATGCGTCCATGAGTAGTGCTATCGGTGCTGATTTTAGTGGTGTGCGCGTCCATACCGATAATCAATCGGATAGCTTAAATCGCAGTGTACAAGCGAAAGCCTTCACAACAGGTAGCGATATTTTCTTCCGCAATGGTGCATATGCTCCAGATAGCAGCAGTGGTCAACAACTCATTGCTCATGAATTAACGCATGTTGTCCAACAAGGCGCTGCCCAAAACATGCGTAAAAAAGAAGACTCATAAGCCTGTATAGACTGCAGTAAATGGTGGACGCGGATTACCCTCTGCGTCAACAACACCGTAGCCATTGTGCATCCCTTGCGCCCAAGCGTACCACATCGCAGCAATCACTTTACCCTCATGGACTTCTCGTAAGCGTTCTACAAATTCTTGCGTATATTTGCCAATCCCTGCCGGCGGTTCAGTTGGCGCATCCAGTACGCCCCATTCCGTAATCCATAAGGGGGCATCAGGTAAAACATCCGCATAAGCTTTAATGGATTCATCAATATTGCCATAATGACGATACTTCGCTTCTGATTTCATATCCCCTCGCCCGTAGGGATGAAATGCAATCCCATCAGGACGAATGCCATCAGGCATATTTGCCATCGTTGCTTTGGCATATGGCGCACCTGCACCGGGACCACTGGCATGCCCCCCTGTGATAATTGGGATTGTTTTGTCCACTTTTCGGACAGCTTGTATCGTCTTGCCGAGCATATCGCCATAGACATTTGGGCGTAATGGAATGGAGGCAACTGCGCCTTCATGAGCATCTTGCTCGTTCCAAATTTGCAAGGCATGAATCATCTGGTCGGCTTGATATTGTTCCGCAATTTCGCCGACGATTTCTGCAAAACGCTCACTTAAACTTGACCATTGCTCATCGGACATCGCGCCTAAATTCATACCCTGCCCTTCGCCATAGGTTTGATGCGTAAATACCAGAATGACTTTTTTACCCGCTTTTGCGTATTGTTCCAAAATAGGACGATAGCGTTGCATGGTTGCATCTAAATCGGTATTGCCATAACGTGCAGGGTCGCCTTCTGGTATATCAGGATTAAATGACACATTGTACAAGAAGCGCACCCACTTGATATTACCTAATGCAGCAGGGTCAGGTGTTCCTAAGGGATGATATAAATCGAGGTTCATGCCTGTGGCTGCCGTTGCCTCTATAGTTGATGATGCAGCAGCTACAGGTGCTTCATTATCAGGGATGGCAGCACTTATAGGGATATTGGGGGCATCCGCAACAGCAAATTCACTCTGCAGGTTATCTAGTTCAGTCGGATTAATATCAAGCGATGTGCCAACGATGGGCGCACTTGTATCGAGCCTAAATTCATCGTCATCGTTTGCATCCAAATCACTTGTGTCGGCGCTATCATCGGCTTCATCAGATCGCACATCGTCATTGATCGTATCTTCTGTTTGAGGTTCATCTACTGCTTCATCACCATTAGGCGCATCAACTGATTGGTCAAGGTCATCAGGAATAGGTAATTCTTGCTCAATTTGAGGGGGCTCAATCGTGATGGTTTGGTCATCTGCAATGTTGAATAACCACGCTGCGGTATAACCATCCTTGCTATTAGGATGCGCCACTTGCACCCACTGCCCTGCTTGCCCGATTTTATCCGCATCTTCATCTGGATTAAGCAATGTCAGATTATCATCTGCTTGAGCTACTGCAACAACTGCACCCGTTTTTGGAGCAGAGCGAATGTTAACACCTTTATTGCCCTTCGCAACAATTGTCACGGTACGAATAGTTTCTACGATAGCGGTTGCGGGTTTTTGGATGATAGCCGAGGCTGTTTCTGTTATGGTAGTTTCAGGTTTTTGAATGACCGTCGTTGTTGATGTATCGTCGCTGTTTGTCTCATCTAATAAGGTAAATAACCACGCTGCGGTATAGCCTTGTGTGCCATTAGGATGTGTCACTTGCACCCATTGCCCTCTTTGCCCAATTTGGTCGGCATCTTGCGCGTTCACCAGTGTAAGATGATCGTCAGCTTTCGCTGTCACAATGACTGCGCCATTACGCGGTGCAGACCGAATATTAACGCCTTTATTGCCTTTCGCAACAATTGTCACGATGGATGCTGTTGCTTCGATAATCGTAGTTTCTGGTTTTTCTACAATGGCTTTTGCTTCATCATCAGTGGCAATAATCGCTGTTTGAGTGGCATCTTCGATTTCAGGAACAGGCGCTTGTATCGAGGTCGTCGGTTGTTGAGATTCACTAAGTGATAATGTCGTATCCGCCGGTAGGCTTGCCGATGGTGCTGTATCCGCAGTCGTCTGTTGTGGTTGTCGGGCTTGGATTGGACGATTCTTGACACTCAGGTTGCCATCTGCATCACCTTGTAAATGCCAGTCACCAGCCCTTGCCAAATCCACCCAAAAATCACCGCGCACTTTTAAGCCGGGTAAATTATCGCGTTCAGCTTGGCGATCATGCGAGGCTTTACGCAATTGAGCAACCCGTGTCATCAGGGCTTCTTCAGTGATGCCATTTTCGCCAATGATCGATTTTTCAGGCACGCCCAATTCTTGCTCAGCTTTGCGGACAAAGGCATCACCCATCCCAAAATTAATCGCAATATCAAATAATAATGCGCGTGATAAGGGTAATATGAACGCACGCGGTGTAATCGCAAGGTCATGGATTTTATCCCAATAGATGCGCGTCGCAACTTGATCTTGAGTCATTTGCATGATGGGATCATCCGCAGCTTGCTTGAGCAGCATTTTAAATGCTTCATCTTTGCGTAAGGTTTCATCTGCCGATTGCACACGCTCTAAATAACCTTGCAAGGCTTTTGCAGCATCGCTTGTACTCGCTTGCGTATACGTATTCAAAACAGTGTATAAGCCACCTGTCACCGTAAATTGAAAGCGTCCATAACTGACAATACCCTCGTCATAATTTTGGTAGCTTGCATAACTACCCCCTTCAAAACGGGCGGTAATTGCAAACGCAACAACACGCACACGCGTCTCTTCATCGGATACAGGTTGCGCCATGGTCTGCACGCTACTTTGTGCCGTCGTTTGAGCAACCGCTTGGCTAACAACAGGCGCAGGTTGTGGCTTTTCGGCTACTTGAATCGGCATAGGTTTGGGATTTAAACCTGTCCATTCTAATAATTGTTGAATACCGTCCAC
>JBAUIA010000275.1:0-1801 GCA_049680565.1 Phototrophicaceae bacterium | reverse complement strand
TAATAAAATGAAGCGCGTTTTGGGGCGATTACGCAATAGCCATGCCATTGATATTCAGGATAACATCGTCCATCTGACCGAGCGTGGGCAAGAGCGTGTCAATGACTTCCGCCAAGATAATCTCGTGCATACCTTCGCATGATATATAAACTGCCCCACTCATTATCTGTGAGGCAGTTATTAATCGAATCATTTTTGATAAATACGGATTTCGCTAAGCTGGAAAATCGGTTTATGGCGATTCCGATCAGCCCCAGTAAAATCATCTCGTATAAACATATTGAACATACAACTCACACTATCGTAATTGACTATATTACCAGCGACATCATAGCCGTAGTCGTAGACGGTATCGCCATTGTTGTAATCCTTTTGAGTGATAACCCCAAAACGATAGATAATACTCACGACCCTGCAATGACTAGTGCGGTAATTGACTGCGGTGAGAGTATCAAACTTTCAGTAATATCAAGTGTTCCCTGTAATTCAGCGTTTGTTTCTAAGTCAAATAGCCAGTGTTCAGTTGAAGATGCTTCAAAGTCTCCCAAATCAATGTTAACGGTTCGTGTTTCTTCTGCTAAATTAACCACAATCAACGTTAAATTATCATCGGCATCGAAGGACGCAAAGATAGATACATCTTCATCATCAGATGAAGCATTCAAAAGTTGGTTTCCAAAATGTTGATACATTTGATAAGTGTAAAATGTCGGACGGGCTTCTCGGCGTGCCAATAAGCCATAGCCCCCGACATTATTCCCAGATTGTAAGGTGAAGTAATTAACCAAGAAAACATCGCCGACAATCATTTGTCCGAGAACATCTGCCCACCAAATCGCATTATAATGCGAATCAGGTGCAGTCTCGAAACCCATTGCACTACTCCAATGTGTATTAATTTCGGTGATAGCGATGGGCTTTGCTTCTCCTGTTAATTCTAATACGGTTTCGTGCAGTGTCGGAATGCTTGTTTCCCATTCGCGTGTGCTTTCGCGGATTTCCGCAATGGTTGCAACATCACCCGCCATACTGGTTGGGAAAGGATAGCGATGGACAGATACAATATCGACCATATCGCCATTTGCTTTTAAAAATTCGTCTAAGTAGAGTAAGCCTTCATCATCTCTAGGGTCAACCGTCGGATTCCCTTGATACTGTGAAATATCAGGTCCTATGAATTGAATATCGGGGTCAACGGCGAGCATGGCTTCTGCAAATTCACGCCATTCGCGATTGTGCTGTTCGGTTGAATAATCATCAAATAGATTAGGTTCGTTACCGATGCTCCAATATGTAATATCAAAATCGTTTTCGATAGCCATACGGACGGTATCTGCGGCTTCTTCGGGTGTACCACGCTCTAAATTTACGCTGATGCTCACTTCGACATCCCCCATACGCTCTGCCCAGAACATCACATCACGTAGATTATAATCACGGATGATATTTTCATCCCCCCAATTGCCACCCGGAAAGCGAATAAAATTGACACCGATGGTATCCATTCTATCTATCCAGTTTGCGGGGATGTTTGCCCAAGGACCATGATTAACTCCGTACACGTAATCACTCACTTCACTAACGATTTCTGATGGTTCAACTGTTAGCATCACAACTTCATCTTGTGCCGATACAGACAGCACGAGCAAAAAGCAAATTATTAATACACTTAAACGTTGCACGATGACTATCCTCTATTAATTAGTTATTTAAAGAAGTATAGCGTGTGTATAGAATTTTGAGTAATTTGAATTCGCGTGAGAAACGATGGCTTGAAATCAAGATATAACGTTGAAAAATG
>JBAUIA010000274.1:0-9458 GCA_049680565.1 Phototrophicaceae bacterium | reverse complement strand
TTTTGTCATGAGCTAATCTCATAGGGTCAAGATTATTTAACCGCATTTCGCAGTATTCGCAAATACTATCAAAATATTATCCTCTATAACTTGTTAAAGTCTTTCTTGACCTAAATATTTCTGACTTAGGGGGAAAATTTGCGTATGCCGTATCTAGCCCTAATTGCCATAATTAGATACCCTTAACCGATGTATATTCTTCTAATTCTTCGGGTGTATAAATTTGCATTACTTCAATTTCGATACCCCCTGTATCTTCTTCAAGGAAAGCGACCCACCCTTCAGGATGAACATGACTCCCTTTAACTTTACACGCAGAACATTCTTTTAGTGTTGCACCTTTTGCTTGTGCGTCCTCAAGTGCTTTATCAATATCTTCTACGGTATAACAAATATGATGTAAGCCTTCGCCACCACGCTCATTAATCCATTTATCGAACCGTCCACCTTTATCTAGTGATTGGCAGAGTTGATACTCTACAGCCCCAACATTAAAAATTGCAACGCGATTCCGAGATTTTTCATAATCATGAATTTCAGCATCTAATCCAACACCAATAAAATCTTGATAATGTTTGAGAGTAGCTTGCGCATTATTAACTGCAAATGCCATATGTTTGATGGTTCTTTCAGACATTGTAATTTCCTTAATCTACTATATCGAATAATTGTTTAAGATTAATATGGGTATATATTGTTCAATGACCTCATTAGTTTCTATTATCAAAATAGTAACGTTTGATCTATGTCTAGTTATGTGGACTATTTAGGGATATACCTATTTTTATTTCTAGTTCTCTATTCGTATCTTTTGATGTACTTTAATTGCAGTGCAAGTCTAAGTGTTACTTATCCTTCATAAACAAATATTAGTCTCCTGCTCCATATTTTGGATCAAGGAAATCGCGAAGCCAATCTCCCAAAAAGACGACACCTAAAACTGTAATAGTAATAGCAATGCCTGGAAAAGTGGTCATCCACCATGCGCTATTGATATACTGTCGTCCATCTGCCAGCATCAAACCCCATGTTACTGTAGGTGATTTTACACCTAGACCCAGAAAACTAAGGGATGATTCTGCTAGAATTGTTACACCGACTTGTATTGCTGCTAACACAATGCCTGTTGATATAACATTAGGCAAAATATGAAGCAGCATAATCTTGATCTTATACTGTCCTATTGAATAGGCCGCGACAATATATTCCATGTTGCGTACTTTAAGCACTTCAGCGCGTATCACACGGGCGTAAGTAACCCATCCCGTCAGACCTAATATAATGATAAGTGTTGTCAATCCAGCTCCTATAATGCCCGAAATAGCTACAACAAGTATAATAAAAGGGATAGTCAATATACCGTCCACGATACGCATCATTAAGGAATCAATCCAACCGCCAACGAAACCACTCACTAAGCCATATAAAATACCAATCGTTCCAGAGATCAAAACTGATATAACACCAACCAGTACAGAAACACGACTGCCTGCAATTATGCGACTGAAAATATCGCGTCCCAGTTGATCTGTTCCAAGTAAATAGACTCCTGTTTCATCAGAAAAGCCAGGTGGTTCGAAGCGTGCACGCAGATTACTGTCTACTGGGTTATGAGGTGAAATCAAAGGACCTATAATGGCAATTATGATCACAAAACTAACAATTATTGTGCCAATCAAGCCAACAGGACTATTTGCAAGCGCAGAGAAAAATAGCTTAATGGGCTTGGGAGGCATGGTTAGATTTGCCACCTCAGTTTCTTGATCTATATTCAATGTTTCCTTGGTAAATTCATTCATAACATATCTCTAGTCAAACTTTATACGCGGATCTAAGAGTAGGTAAAGGATATCTACAACAAAATTAATCATTAGAAAAGATAGTGCAAACCAGAATAATCCGGCTTGAACGACGGTTATATCACGCACGTTGATAGATTCAATCATCAAGCGCCCCAGTCCTGGCCATGAAAAAACGCTCTCGACAACAACCGAACCACCCAACAACCAGCCTAATTGCAAACCAAACACAGTAATAATTGGAATTAATGCATTTCTTAAGGCATGGCGAAATACAACAGCATTGGGTGTTAAACCTTTGCTATGTGCAGTGCGGATATAACCTTGATTGAGAACTTCTAACATAGCAGAACGAGTTAATCGAGATAATCTCCCTGCCATTCCAACACCTAATGTGAAAGCTGGCATGATAATTGATGCAGGTTCTAAGGCTCCAAATGCAGGTAACATTCGCAAATTGACCGAGAAGATAATAATAAACATCAAGCCTAACCAAAAACTAGGCATAGCTGTTCCAATTGAAGCAAAAACAGTGCTGAATAGATCAATAAAACTGTTGCGCTTGAGCGCAGAAATAATCCCAAGGGGAAGCGCAATCGTTAAGCCAATTATAGACGCGGCAAAAGCCAACAGAAAAGTATTACCCAATCGTTCAATAACAAGCTCCATTGCTGGACGACGTGCTTGTATAGACTGACCAAAATCTCCAGTCACTGCTTTCTGTAAAAAAATAATATACTGTTGCGCAAGTGGCTTGTCGAAACCCCAAGCTGCTCTCATATCTGCTATTTGTTCTTGATTGAAAGTAGGAGGAACCATAACTGATATCGGATCGCCTTTAAGCCTTACCATGAAAAATACAAGCAGAGATACGAAAAACAGTGTAATTACCATCTGTAACAATCGTGTAACTATAAAGCTGACCATATTTAGTCCTATAACATAAATTAGAGATTAGCGACAATATTTGCCGCTAATCTCTAAATTTAACTAATTTGGAATTTATCCGTCTACAAGTCTCAAATCGCGGAAAGTAAACCAACCATCTTTACGCGGTGTGAACTCAAATTCAGCCGAATTAAATGCCATAACATTATCTATCTCATATAGCGTTATGGTTTGTGCATAGTCCATATAGAATTCATGCCACTGCTCCCAGAGTGCAAGGCGAGCATCATCATCAACAGTCGTCAAAATTTGCTGCGCGATTGTGTCCCATTCTTCGACACAAACATTGTAATTTGCTTGGAACCAGTCGCATTGATAGAACAATGGTGTCGTCTGTGGTCCACAACCTAATCCCGCCATGTTGATATCACGATTATTACCACCAGATGAGATTTGTTCACCATAAGCAGAAGAATCTAAGATGTTGAGTTCTACATTGAATCCAACTTCTTCCAACATGACTGCAGCAATTTCTGCTACCTCTTTCTCGTTCCCAAGTTGGAATGTTGGTGCATCAAAGTAAACTGTTGGACCTTCTCCATCTGAGTAGCCTGCATCCGCGAGAAGTTGACGTGCTAAATCGGGATCGTACCAGTCATCAATCGCATCTTGAGTGGCATATGTATCTGCGAATCCTTCAGGATAGTAAGAGCAGATGCGTAACAATCTTGGAGTTGCCGAGCCTTGTACGTCTGCGAGGAGTGAACGATCTAATGCATGACTGATTGCCAAACGAACATTTTGATCAAGTGTAGCTGGCTGATAATCAGGATACGTTTCATTCATCGCACCAGTTTCTGTTTCTACACGTAGGTAGAGGTTATGCATCCGATTGGAGGTTTCCGTAATTAATGAGATACCATCGGCATTTTCGAGTAGCTCACGATCCGGTACAGGAACAGAAGGTATCAAATCGACCTGCCCTGCTAACAATGCGGCAACTTGCGCAGCGGGTTCAGAAATGACCTGATAGATAACACGATCAACCTCTGGACGACCACCCCAGTATTCATCCCATGCCTCAAAGACATAGCGATCACTCTCACTGAATTCAACAAGTTCGTAGGGACCTGAGCCAACAGGATTTCTTGAGAATTCTTCTTCACCCACTTCTTCCATGTAATCTGGTGGAAGCAATTGGCATCCATTATAACTCACATTATACAGAAAATAGGGACTAGGTTCATCAGTTGTAATTTCAACTGTAACCTCATCAATGATCGTTACTTCATCGATAAATTGCCATTGTGGATAAACTAGGAAATCTTCACGTGTCATTACGCGGTCAAGATTCCACTTCACTGCTTCAGCATCTAAGGGTTCACCGTTATGAAATGTAATTCCGGGATGAAGGTAGAAACGCCATGTCAAATCGTCGATGTTCTCCCATGATTCAGCAGCCTGTGGGACATAACCATCGCCATCGGCGGCACGCCAGATTAAGCATTCATACAGTAAGTTGGCTAACCAGTGGGTAGATCCAAACCATGTTACAGGTGCATCCAGAGTACGGATAGGACCAGGATGAGCAAAAACAAATTCTGAAACATCATCCTGTGCGACGACTGGCTGGAATGCCATCATCATGAGCATCACAAGGGTACCCAACATTAATTTTGTTCTCATTCGAATACGCATACTTTTTCCCTTTAAATAAACTATCAACAACGAAAATAGATTATTGCTTTATGGCTTAGTGTAAGGTTACACCTCTTTACATGACCGATATTTACTATCGCTTCATAGCTAAGTCATAAGATTACCCCCCTTTCTATTAACTAATATTTATCGTCACCTAGGCTTCAAGTCGCATATAGTAACGACTAGCGTTATGTGGTGACATGCGTACAGCCCCTTCAGGGGTAACTAGGAAGTTATCAGAAATTAGAAAACCACGATTATCCTTTAAAATTGTGCCAGGATGATAAGAGAGCACCATATTTGATTTAAGGACAAAATCTGGTGAACCGAATGTGTTTGGTCCATCGCTTCCATCTAATCCTGTACTATGACAATCTGGAGTATGTTTGCCATCAACTTGGAAGCCCAAATCACGTAACGTTTTGTCATTGGTCTCAGAAATCATAGCAAAAGTATTGCCTGCTTTGGCAACAGCAGAGGATGCCTCTACCGCAATCAAGTAGCCATCTAACATTGCTTGTGCATTATCAGGCAGGTCAATAAATGAGAATACAGTAGTTAACTCTAGCCAATAGCCGTAGGGCGATTCGTAAACAATCTCAAAATTGATAATGTCGTCTTCTTTCATAAGAAGATCTTTGGCGGTTGGTACTGTATAAGGTGATAAATCTAAGGATAATTTCGTCCGTCCCCAGAATGAGCCAAAAGACTTGATATACCCTTCTACAGCCGCGCATACATCCCAATAACGTGCGCCGACGTAGGATTCTTCTTTGAAAACGTCCATAGCAGAATCGAGAATGGCACCATTTTGCTGAATGGCTTCTAATTCAAAGGGTGTTTTAATCTGACGTATAGCGTTGTAAGCATCGGTAACTTCTACCATTTCGTAGCCATCAAGTGCTTGCTTGAATTGATGGTAACTGCCAATACTCATGAGTTTGTTCATATTGACCATACCGATACGTTTACTACCTGTCGCATATTCCTTAGCAATATCAGTTGTGCGACCGACGATATCATCAGGTGATTGGACACGCTCTGGTAGGGTCACGGTTTCGTTACGACTCCAAACGGCTTGATAAGAACTCCATACCTGAAGCCATGGGTTCGGATCTTTTGCCCCTAAGACGGCATAGGCAGCACCGCCCCAAAGATGAGCATTAGTAATATAACGAATTCCTCCCATCCCTCCCGGAGAAGCATGTCCTGTTATAATAAGGGCATCTAAGTTATTGTCATTCATCATCGCTTGAATACGTTCCACGCGACGAGTTACATCTCGTTTTAAACCATCATGTGTTAACATCGAGATTCTTACTCCTTTTGATTAATTATTATTTTACGCTACTCGAAACCTTTTACCAGATATTAGGCTTCACGAGATATATCAAACATGCCTTAGCCAATCTCTACTTCTTCTTTTAGGTCGCCCAGAATAGCAAGTACACTATCTTCTAATGGAACAGGCCATGATGCTCCAGCATGCACAATTACCCCATCTTTCGGAGCAGTAATCTTTTCGACAACTTCGCCACTGAAAGGATGGCGCACATAACCGAGTTCGTCACCGACTTTGACACTTGTTCCACGCTTGCTCGTATCCATAAAGGTAAAACCACGTTCGCCTGTGGGCATGATATAAGTATGTGCTTCCAATACAGCTACTTTGTTATGTTCTATCTCGACTGGACTAGCTAAAATTCCTAGATGACGCATTGCATTCAAAACTGCGCGACGGATACGTCCTAAATCTTCTTCACGATAATCGCGTAAACCTGGACCACCTCCAATATAGGCGGATACAACAGTTTTGCTATCATTAGCAGCTTCTTGTGCCATTGATTGGTCATCAGGTTGTCCCAATACAACTTGATCCAAACCGAGCGCTACTGCCATGTCTTTAGATTTCTCAGTATCGCCTACCGAATAAACACCTGCGTAACGGTGGTAACTCCATTGCGAACCTGTCCGAATATCAAGCAGAGCATCGCTACGACCAATAACCGTTTCGTAATAATGATAGATCATCTGCTCACTGACAGAACCTTTTTCGTTCCCGCGTCCTAAACGGTTGAGATGCTTATTATCCCAAGCACTGTTTACTTGTGTAAATTCAAATCCAGATGTGTTCATCAAAGGAACCATGATAAGATTACCCTTCATCTTTGAAGGGTCAATGTCCTTAACGATTTGTGGCAAGATGAGGGCGGGTTCAATCTCAAGCCCACTTGTTCCTGCCTGAACGACTAAGGTAGGTCCATCTGTTGCGCCAACCAGAAGATGTAAAGGAATATGAACGGGAAAACGTCCATGTGTTTCACCTGTTTTGAAGAACCCGAAAGTCTTTTTGCCTTGTTTGGCTTCTATTGTGCCAATTTTCATAATTTGCGCTCCCTCTGGCTTAGTCGAATGAGAGTGATAAGTTCATGGTTCGACGATCTTCTACACGGTCAATTGTACCGAGAATACCCACTGATGTTGCCCCAATCGTAGGCCACTCTTGTCCACTTGGAATAACGATCCCATCTTTTGGCGTTCTCATTTCTGCGAGAATCTCTCCTGTATAGGGATCAACCAGTTTCCCGTAAACATCCCCAACTTTGAGTTCATCGCGGAATTTTTTCACGCGAATGAATAAACCGTCGACAGCAGGTTTCCAGATGACTACTCCTGCATTGTAAATAGTGCAAAGCGGACCATCTGATTCAAGTTCCCCGTCTACCATGCCCATCGCCTTCATCACATTCCACATTCCACGTTCAGCATCACGAACATTATCTTCACCATTTTTGAACCAACCCGTGCCACCACCAAATTCCAGCGTGATTTGCACTACACCTGCATCTTCGATTGATGACTTAGATTGGTTGGCACCAAATGTACCCGGCGGGAAAAATGCAGCTTGGTCAACACCAAATGCGACAACCAATTTACGACGTTTTTTCTCGATTTCTGTCAGATTATTAGGATCTTTTTCTGCACCGAACAAGACATAACGCTCGTAAGCAGTGCGTGCGCCTGCATGAAAGTCTAGCATTACATCGGCTTGTTTGATGACCTCTTCATAATAAGCATAAGCAATTTGATCAGACACACTACCGTCTTTTTTACCCGGAAATAAACGGCTAATATCTTTATCATCTATACGCGAACCACGCTCCCCAAGTTCAAAACCTGCCCTATTAACTACTGGAACAGCAATGACATTACCTTTTAGCTTACTCGTATCAAGGTTACCGACGAGATTCAAGACAGCTATTGAGCCAATTACCTCACCACCATGGATAGCCCCTTGTACGAGCAAGGTCGGTCCTGGCTCTGCACCAGCAAAAAGATGGACTGGCACATCAGGTCGTAGTCCAGAACGAGAAGCTGTAGTCTCTAAATAACCGAAGACATGTTCGCCTGCTTGCGCCACCAAATTTCCTACTTGTAACATAAATCTATCTCCCTCAATTCGGAATTGATACTTTATAGTAGTGACTCACACATATTTCTGAAACCATCCGAGTATGCGTCGTTGCCGTTCTATCCGATTACCCGGACGACCGCCCCGCGATAGCCCATGATTCTCGCCTTCAAAAATCACCAATTCGACTGGTTTGTTACGCCAACGTAATGCCGCAAACATCTGCTCGGCTTGCTCTAAGGCACAACGGTAATCTTCATCGCTATGGATAATCAACAAAGGCGTATTGATATTATCGATATAAGCGATTGGGGACTGTCGCCAACTGCTTTGTAAATCACGCCAAGGGTCAGTACGAGTTTCACCACCTGTGCATTCGGGTCCAATATCGGATGTGCCAAAGAAACTAATTTGATTGGTGATTGAACGCTGTGCTACGGCTGCGGCGAATCGATCAGTATGACCGATGACCCAATTGGTCATAAAACCACCACAGCTACCGCCCGTGACAGTCATTCGCTTGGAATCAATATAAGGACGTGTGACTAATTCATCCACACCAAGCATGATTTCTTCATAGTCTTTGCCCCCTTGATCGCCCTCACTTGCCTTTGTCCATTCTTGTCCGTAACCGGCCGTAGTACCCCGTTGATTGAAGTAAGCAACAGCATAGCCAGCATTAGCATAAACCTGAAATTCATGATTAAAATCCCAGGAAAACATTGAACAATGGACATACAGGACAAGGGGATATTTTTTATCTGGCTCAAAGTCAAGTGGTTTCATCAACCAAGCGTGGACTTTCGCCCCATTTACCCCGTCATACCAGTAACTTTCAGGGCTTGCGAGACGCTGGTCACGTAACCAAGGATTGAGATCAGTCAGTTTCTCAACTTCTCCATCTTGCCAGATGTATAATTCACCCGGATTAGAGGGGTCAGCCTGTCCATAAGCTACTTTGTCACCCGTTGCAGGACTATATTCAAAGGTGACACTCTCACCACTGACGATCTTTTCATAGTTGCCATCGGTATCAATGCGATAGAGATTAGTCGCCCCTTGTTCTGTCATCAGGAAATAAATCCATTTATCGCCAGGTGCCCATTTCATCGTGACATTAGACAAGCTTTTGCGCTGGTCAGAGACAGCATAATTCCCAACTTCCTCATCAATATCTTCAGCCAATTTAATTGCTGTGCCTTCTTCGACATTAGCAAGGTATGGTTGCCAAAAATTACGCCTATTGATCGGTGGTGGCTGATTATGTCCAGCAAAGGCAATATAACGATCATCATCACCCCACATTGGACTAACAGCTGTTCCTTGCCAGTCTTTGAGAAGTAGTTTTGGTTGCCCACCGGGATAGCCACAGATAAAAATCTGCCCGTAACCAAGCGAGACATCTTGTTCGCGTGCCATCCCTACAAAAGCGAGACGTGTGCCACTTAGACTCCACTTTGGAGATGAATAGTCACATTCACTGTGCGTGACTTGGACAAAATCGCCTGTAGTCAATTCTAAGATCCAAATTTGTTTGAAGCGATCATGTACCCAGCCAACGCCATCTTGCTTATAGCGGAGGCGACGAATAACTTTGATATCTGGTTTAGGGATATTGGACGCAGGACCACGATCTTCAGGATGCTGGATGGTAGTCC
>JBAUIA010000273.1:0-3215 GCA_049680565.1 Phototrophicaceae bacterium | reverse complement strand
AAACTGCAAGCACTGTTACTGGCAACAAGATTCAGTGGTCATCAACAAGGAGGAGAAATGATGAATAACACACAGACAAACACGCGCAAACAAATGTCACTAACAGAATATGTGCAATATCGAAACGGTGTCCCATTGGGTGCGTCAGGCTCATTACAGAATATGCTTGTTCGTTCTCTTGGTGCGGGAACGTTTGCAAAGTTCTGGCAATACTGGAATCCAATCTGGGGCTATGCGTTGGGGCGTTATATCTATGCACCATTAAACCGTTTTCTACCTGCGGCAATTGCCCTCATTTTGACTTTCACAATTTCAGGTGCAATTCATGATATTGCAACGATGCTTGTTCGGGGTGCGCCAGCATTCTTTTTTACGCCTTGGTTCTTCTTGATGAGTGTCGTTGTTGTGTTTGGGCGAGTGCTAAAACTTGATTATTCTTCATACCCTTTTCTTATTCGCGTCGCAATCAATTTAAGTCTGATTGTCGTCTGTGCGATGCTCACATTGTTTTTGCAATCCTATCTTTAGACAGGGTCTGTTTTACAGTCAGAAACTGATAGCACACAACACGAGGAATGGAGAGAAATCATGACAAACACTCAAACGTGGTTTTACAGGGTAAATTTTCTAACTAAGCAATGATGCTGTAAAGTTGTTGTGACGATGGCTTTGTAGCTTGACCAAGCCTATAGGGAGCGTGAATATGCTCCCTAATGTCGTTGCGGTGATGACTGATGACAGGTAATATTATGTCATGTCATCACAAATGCTTACCACCAAACTGTATATTCCAACAACACGTTCGGAGATGGTCTCACGTCCGCATCTGATTGAACGCTTGAACCAAGGTTTACAGTCACGTCTGACACTCGTCTGTGCGCCTGCTGGCTTTGGCAAAACCAACATCATTAGTGAGTGGCTTAGTCAGTGTGATCGTTTGTCTGCATGGTTATCACTTGATGAACAGGATAACGACCCAACGCGCTTTCTGACTTATGTCATTGCTTCAATCCAGACAATCGCCCCTGACCTAGGGAATGATTTATTAAAAACACTAAAATCACCACAACCACCTGCTATTGATACGCTCCTAATCCCACTGATAAATGCGCTAGCAACTATTCCAGAGAAATTTATCCTCGTGTTAGATGATTATCATGTGCTAGATTTGCCAGAAATTGACACAGCTTTAGCCTTTTTGCTGGATAATCTACCACCACAGATGCAGATCGTCATCACCACCCGCGAAGATCCACAATTGCCATTGGCACGTTTACGTGGGCGTAGGCAATTAACCGAATTACGTGCTTCAGATTTACGGTTTACCGATGATGAAGCCTATCAGTTTTTGAATACAAGCATGGGCTTAGCTTTATCTCAGGACTATGTCGCAATATTAGAGGAACGCACGGAAGGGTGGATTGTCGGATTACAGTTGGCTGCCATCTCAATGCAAAATCAGGCAGACAAACTCACGTTCATTGAGAATTTTAGCGGTAAGCATCAGTATGTGCTGGAGTATCTCGTTGAAGAAGTGTTACAGCAACAATCTGATGATACAAAAAACTTCTTATTGCAGACGTCTATATTAGATCAATTTTGTACTGACCTATGTGATGTAGTGATCGATTTCGATGCCAATAGTCGATTTATGTTGAATGACCTCATACGTGCCAATCTGTTCCTGATTCCGCTCGATAATGAACGTAAATGGTTCCGGTATCACCACTTATTTCGTGAATTGCTTCGTCAACGCTTGAATCTAAGTGCTAGTAATACCGAAGAAGCACACATACGTGCAAGCCTATGGTATGAGCAACAAGGCTTTGAACTTGATGCTTTTCATCATGCGGCAAAAGCAAATGATATTCCCCGTGTGGTGCGGCTCATTGAAGGTGACGGAATGCCAATGCACTTTCGAGGACAGGGCAGAGTTGTTCAGGCTTGGTTGCAAGCTCAACCTACAGCGGTATTAGATACCTACCCTCAATTATGGACAAGCTATGCTTCCATATTATTAGGGCAAGGCAAGTTAGATATGGCTGAGACCAAGCTGCATCATGCGGAATTAGCATTGCAAAATGTCACAGAGGATGTTCATACCCGCGATACAATTGGACGGATTGCCGCAATTCGTGCTACGATATTCGCCGCGCAGAAACAAGCAGACGCTATTATCAGCCATTCACATGATGCCCTCAAATACTTGCACCCTGACAATATAGCGTTTCGCATATCGACGGCATGGAAATTAGCCTATGCTTATGAACTTCAAGGCAAACGGACAGAAGCCCGACAAGCGTATCAAGAGGTTATTCCTATAGGGCAACGCTCTGGCGATATAATATTCACACGATTGGCAAAACTTGGTTTAGGATATTTGCAAAAAGCTGATAATCAGCTTTATCAGGCGGCTGAAACCTACCATGATGTGCTGCAACTGTTTGGGGATACTCCTGCGGCGGATGCCGGAATAGCGCACATTGGTCTGGCACAAATATACTATCAATGGAATGAGCTTGAAACTGCCCAAGACCATATCGAACAATGTATTCAACTTGCTAAAAAATCACAAAAATATGACCGCTTAATTGATGGTTTAGTCTTTCAGGCGCGTCTACACATTGCACGCGATAGGTTAAACGATGCACGCGATATTTTGACAGAAGCGAATAGTGTTGCTCATCAGCAAAACATGGCGCATAAAGTCCCAGAGATTGCCGATTTACAGGTACATACATTCTTACGACTGGGGCAACTCGAATCAGCAAGCTATCTTGTGCAAACTTATGACATTCCTTTGAGTGAGGCACGAGTACTGATTGCTCAGAATAAACCGAAATCGGCAATCCAATTATTAGAAGCTCTGCGCCAGAAAATGGAAAACAAGAATTGGGCAGATGAATGTTTGAAAATTATGGTGTTACAGTCTATTGCTGTCGATGCTAGTGATAAGACTGACGAAGCTTTAGCTATACTGGCTGATGCTCTGGCTCTGGCAGAATCAGGTGCTTTTATTCGCCTATTTGTTGATGAAGGAACACGCATAATACAACTACTTTCTGCACTATACGAGCAAGGTATTATGTCTGACTATGTTCAGAAATTACTTAACGCCTTTGATACAAATATGATATCGCTCGCGTTATCAGCAAATCAACCCCAGATTGATCCGCTTAGTGAACGTGAGTTAGAAGTGCTTACCCTCATTGCGG
>JBAUIA010000272.1:0-2274 GCA_049680565.1 Phototrophicaceae bacterium | reverse complement strand
TGTCAGGGCATTGAATAAGGTTGTTTTGCCACTATTGGGCAAGCCAATGATGCCTAATCGCATTGTTGCTCCTATTGATTATCATAACAAGCGAGCCTATGCTCACTCATGGAATAGTCAAAGTATAGCTCTAAACAGGTGCTATCGGGAGGGGTTATTCTGTAGATGATGGGACACCATAGAGATGTACAAGTCCTGTTGATGTTCCAATCGCTAATAAATTTCTATCAGGATGATAAGAAATTACTTCATAAGAGGGATCGTTAAAATTCAGGATGTTTTCTCCTGTTGCCACATCCCAAAAGTGAATGCCAGTTTCAAGAATGAGTCCAATAACACCTAATGATTCAAATCCTATAACGCGAATATCATCACTAATAGTCGTTTTGATTGTTAATTCACCAGTAGATGTGTCGTATATTAAAGCTCTAGAAACATCATTATTGTTATCGTTGAATTGAATTTCAATCTCGTAAAATAGTTCTTCTCGTTCAGTAGGAACAAATTGTGAAATGTTTACATCACCTGTGTGAATATCTATCACTATCTCTTTGGCTTGAGCAATGCACATGAAGTAACGATCATCTATCCAACCTTCACTATCACAGGATATATCTTCAAAATAGTAATTTTCTATTTCAGCTTCAATTATGAAGTCTCCAATTTCGGTATCATAACTAATAAAATTGTCATCTCCCAATATATGTGTAATCTTAAAACCATCATCAGTAGAAATCATATAAGCAGTATATGATAGATTCCAATCAAACCAAGGATATATCCCTTCAGGATACGACACCCAAATACTGATAGCTCTTTCTCGCTCTCCTGTTATGACATTAAAAACATCTGCTGAGAAAGATCGACCTTGATACCAGTCACTCAATTCATAACTAAAGTGAGTATTATTTATCCAGCTAATATTAGCTGAATATCCTGTACTTCCTCTGTACATAGTAATGGATTGATATGAGATTTCGCCTGACAGAAATGTTGTCTCAGTTGACCAAATGTTAACTGTATCGCCATCTGAATTAGCACTTAATAATCGCTCACCTTCAGGCGACCACTGCAAATGATTAACAGGTTCTGTCCCTAAGATTGATGATCTAATTATTTCACCTGAGTAACGATCTACACGGAAATTCAACAATGAAAAATGAATAATTTGGTTATTTTGTATATAGGTAAACGTCTCATTGGGAATTTGCCAACTAACATCATGAATCGAACCGAGTCGTCCTGATGTAATGACATTCTCCCAATCCCATTCGATTCCTTGAACAATAAAATCATAAGTACGTCCAACTGAATACTCTTGCTGAATTCTCAATGTTTCTGAGGATAAATCTGTATCTGCCCTACAGTTTGATTCGAGAAGATTAACAAGATCATCCCCAAAATCAGTTACAGAAATTGTTCCATCATTCGCTGAGTAATACCCAACAGGTGCTACCGTATCTGACCAAGACCTATATTTACCAAATAAAATATTGTCGATTTCATGCCATACGATGCAGTCACTATCATTAATAATGGTGACTTGTTGTGTTGCCCTAAATGATTCTGATGCCTCATAAAATTCGTAAAGATAAAGAACTTTTTCGGTCACAATAGCTAAACGATCTCCACTTTCGTTCCATGCTACATCATAGGTTGCTTCATTTTCAGGCAAACATTGAGTAATCTCAAACGCTTGATTTAGTAAGCATGTTCCTGATCCACGTCCAAGTGCAAGTATTTCATTATTTGGATGCCAATCAATTGCATAAAGCTGCCCTTCACCTAATGCCGTAATACGCTCTAAATCGGTGAAATTTTCTCTTGTTATAATTGTAAGTTGATCTGTTTCCGTTGGTAATTGTTGAGATAGAGATAGAAGATTACTATAAAGAAAGATAATGCAAAAAATGATTACTAATCTTTTGAACATAAGTTTGTCTCTTTTTCAATCGATTTTGTATTAAACTTTAATCTATATCATATCATTATATATAAGAGGTTCATATTACATGAAATATAGTAAAGTCATAGGACTTAAACAAGCAGTATCATGCTTGATTCAAGGGACTGTTTATTTTTCAGACCAACGCTTAGACGAAGCCTTCACACAATTTGATGCTGTATTCAAACACGGATGCAATGCTTTCGATACAGCCCATACTTATTTCGATGGTGAATGTGAACGTGCATTGGGCGCATGGATTGAAGCGCGTGGTATTCGGGATGATGTTGTGATTATTGGCAAAGGCGCACATCCTGACCAAAATGGAG
>JBAUIA010000271.1:0-1846 GCA_049680565.1 Phototrophicaceae bacterium | reverse complement strand
CTCTTAGGCAGTGTCTGTAATTACCAGATGGTTGAGAAAGCGATTACAGGTGCTGCCCCGCAAGAACGACCTGCACCACTGGAAGAAGTGATTGATTTGAAAAAGACAGGTGCAGATGGTAGTGCCGTTGCCAGTTGGGTCTGGCAGAAGCGCAAAGCACTTTTAGAAAAACAGACCCCCATTCCACGCTTATTAGCAGATCGAATTAGTACTCGTAGTCAACAAGCTGCCATGACAGATGGCTCACATTGGTTGGATCAGGTTGAAACAGAAATCAAAGCGCATGTTGCACGTGTGCGCGATATTCGGGATGAGATGGTCGAAGAAACACGTCCACCGAAACAGTTGATGGATTATGCGCATGAGCGTCCCGACTTAGTGCAAGCAGGGGCAAGATTGAATCAAGTTTATGCCAAAGCAATTATCAAGCAGAGAAAAGAAGCTCAAGCTGAAAAGCGCGATATGAATAATGATGATTATGAAAGAGCGCGCTTAGTCGCCTACAGTGAATTAGAGAAGACCATTCCTGAAGATCGTGGACGTGTTCTGGTAGGGTCAATTGCGAGTGTTTATATGCGTGATAAGCCCGGCAATGATGGCGTTGCTTGGTTGATGGGACAACGTAATGAGCATGGTTTACGTGATCCAGGCTTTGCTCAGATGACGATACAAGAGATGCGCAAGATAGGCATACTCAGTGAGATTATTGAAGACCCAACTGGACGTGGATTGATTCGCTATCAAGTACCTAACCGAGACGCGATAAAACCTTCAAGAACAATAGGCATCAATGGCATTTGGAGAAATGTATTTGAGATGATGACACAACAAAATGATTTACCGAGTTACGATGAGTGGGATGTATCCAGTCGAGCAGGGAAGTCTGCAAGAAAGAAACTGATTCGTCAAGCAAAAGATAGAGTAAGACGCTTCATGGAAAAGACAAAATCTTTAGACTTAATAATTGGTGAAGAAGAGTGGAAGGGCAGACGGCGTAAAGTCGTTTATAGTGCAAGAACAGGCAAGAAATTTGGTACGATTGATAAGGGTGATGAGGATCAGTATCAGGTGGGTCAGATATTAAAAATTGGTGGGTCAATTCTAAGTAATGATTCTAATGTGAGGGCAACAATAGCTGATTAAAAAGTCAATACAGTTTGATAGTTTTAAATGAAGAGTTGTCTATTTGAGATAGCTCTTTTTTTATTTGTGAGATGGGATTCAAAATAAGACTTTTATTGAGATAAATGTATAGCTAATAGATACATTGAGAAGAACAATAAGATTTTAGATGTGTTTTAAAGAAGACAATCAATTAATAGTTACTGAGATGATATGAAGAGGGCAGAGTATTTTAAATTGAGACATTCGATATTGCTGTGGTGTTTTTTATGGCGATGTTCCTTATATTTCAACCTACGATTAAGCCGAATAAGATCATCTGAGATAAGTCAAAAGTATATACAAATCCAAAAATTAGAGATAATACTAAAATTAGTGAATTCGGCTCTACCGTTAGGTAGCACCGCTAAACACAGTGACCCTGCGGGTGGCAAAAAACACGCTAAAGCGTGCTGTGTGTCACGACCCACAAAAAGCAATAATGACACAAAACGTATGCTACAACGTGCTAAAGCATGGTATCTGAAGCGCTACATAGGCAATTAAATTAGGCTGTAAACAGCCCTTGTTGCAGAATTGCACCACCAAAATGAGCGTTTGTTGCAGAATTGCACCACCAAAATAGGCGTTTGTTGCAAATATTGCACCACTAAATAGTGAGATGGTGACAAATTGCACCATAGAAAATATGTACGGTGACAGAATTGCACCACTAAATAGTGCT
>JBAUIA010000270.1:0-5841 GCA_049680565.1 Phototrophicaceae bacterium | reverse complement strand
TATACCAACCTCATTCTAACTTGTCAAGACTTCTTTTGCAGAAGTTCTTTCCGACTTTTTACAAGTCGCTCAACTGAGTTAAGAATGCGTCGTTTAGCATCTCTTATGGTGTTGTGAACCGGATTGGGTAATCCTTTAAGAAGACCAGCGCCCTGTCCCACCTCCGTTGCGTTTTCTCTTGTTAACTTCGCTTTTGTTTCTGCTGCGACTACTTTTTTGAGTTCTCGCAACTGATAGAGACCAATATACAAACTTCACACTAACTTGTCAAGACTTCTTTTACAGAAGTTCTTTCCGACTTTTTTAAGTCGCTTAACTGAGTTCAGGGCGAGTCTGCTTACCACTGATCTTTTGTTGCGTTTTCTCTTGGTAATGTTGCTGATATTTCTTAACAACGATTGGGATTATACAGCCTGCACATCACTTTACAAGGGCAGATTACAAACTAATTTCAAATTTAAGCACTTTAGGGTATTGAAGAGCCACAAGATCATTTTGCAAATGATCGCACATTATATTATCGTCAATTACTAGATGATGTCGGCGATCAAATTCCTGTAGATGCTGTCATTGCGACCCCAGAAATTGGGTATCTCGGGTTTAAACTCATCGATTATTATATTTTAGATACGGCGGGATTAGTCTCTCCCCAAATTGTTGATTACTTCCCTGTTCCACTTGAAGAACGTGAAAATATTGATTGGTACGCAGTTATTCCCAAAGATGCTATCTTTGATATACAACCTGATGTGATTATTACCTTCGACATTTTTGCGCGGGCTGGTTTATATCAAGCGCCTTGGTTTGATGAACTGTATGAAATTGTATATTCCATTGATAATCTAAATGTCTTAGAGGCTGTTACTGATTTAGATTTATTAGTGCTTAGAGAGCGTCAAGATGAAATCACAATTGGACAAGAATAGTTGAGGAAACAAAAAAGCGATTGACTTTGGGTAAGTTCAATCGCTTCTAAAATAAGATGTTGGTCGAATAAAGCTGCTGGTTTCGCTCATTACAAGATAAGTGACCTAATGCCGTACCCCTACGGTTTCGCTCATTACATACCGAGTGAGCTAATGTCATTGTTGCTTTAGCCGATTGTCTTTTGACACTTAAATGATCTAAATGTCCGTCACTTCGTCCGAGATACCGATGACCAATGGATTCGTCGCTTGATGCGATCATCGCTGTACGCTCCTTTACAACCATAAAATTAAGTCGCTCATAGACTGAGCATGATAAAGGTTTATTGGGCTGTTTATCACTCATAGATTTCCTCCTATGTCTAAAACAAGCCTTTTATTAGTATAAGCTGTTTTTAGAATCCGTAAAGGGTCATTATGGCTTCATTTATAACATTTTTATGCTTTACATCAATTAGGGTGGTCAGTTTTCCTATTTTGGCTGTATTCTTAACTTTACTTGATAAAGCACATCAGCAGATTAGCAAGGGACTTATGTTATACATTCTTGATTTAGTCGGTTCAGTCGTATTTGCGATTACAGGGTCGTTAGTTGCGCGCAAAAAACAATTGGATATATTTGGTGTCGTTGTTATTGCCTTTGTAACGGCTGTGGGGGGTGGAACATTACGCGATCTGATTCTTGGGAATACCCCTGTATTTTGGGTCAATGATCCAGCGTATGTACTTGCTTCCTTTATAGGCGTTATTTTAACGATTGTTTTGGTTCGCTATAATTTATTGCCAAATCGTCCTTTACTGATCGCAGATGCTTTTGGATTAGCCTTGTTTACGGTTATTGGCACACAAGTTGCGATTGATGCCCATGTGAATTGGTTAATTGCAATCATGATGGGGGTTATGAGTAGTGTTGCAGGTGGGATAATCCGCGATGTACTCAGTGATGATATTCCACTTGTATTAAGGAGGGAGATTTATGCAACGGCTTCCTTATGTGGAGCGATCAGTTATTTGTTGATCTTTAATTTGGGATTTGCGACGTTAGCTATCCCAATCTCAATGACAATCACACTTGGATTGCGCTTAACAGCGATATGGCGCGGTTGGTCACTTCCATAATATTAAATATTAATCTGCTTCGGCGTAGATTAGATC
Organism: Phototrophicaceae bacterium; assembly: GCA_049680565.1. Classification (GTDB taxonomy): domain Bacteria; phylum Chloroflexota; class Anaerolineae; order Aggregatilineales; family Phototrophicaceae; genus JAUZRW01. The sequence continues at coordinate 3,760 of JBAUIA010000270.1, read as the reverse complement.
GTCAGCGTCATCATATTCAAAACGTGTTTGCTCATCAGCATTATCGCCTAAGACATCTTTGATATAAATTTCTTCGATGAGAATGACTGAAATTGCAGTTAAGGGTACGGCTAACATCAAGCCGATAAAGCCAAAGAAGAAGCCAAATACAATCTGCCCTACCAAAATGAGTACGGGCGGCATGTGCATCGTTTCTGATGTGAGAATAGGACCTACGATATTCGCTTGTACAAACGATGCAACAATTACAATTATCACAGCAATTAACACAGCTTCAGGCACTTCGACAATAGTAACGGCTACTGTGGGAATGAGTGTGATGAAAATACTAAAGTTAGGTATAAAGGAGAGTAAACCAGCAATAACCCCTAACGCTAACCATTGTTGTACACCAATTAATGCCAAACCGAATGCGATGGTTGTACCAACAAAAAGCATTGAAATCCCCGTAACACGAATCCATGCACGCATAGTTTCATCAATCCGTACAATAATCTCGCGCATACGATCTCGATACCAGAGTGGTGTCAGACGAATGATGCCATGTGTATACTTATCAGGTTCAATAATGAGAAAGACACATACAAAAATAACAATGAAGATGCTAACAAGCGCGCTCGCTACACCACCAATAATGGGGATGACTGAGCCACCTACATTATTAATTGCGCTCGATAATTGCGTGACCAATTGATTTAACACATTGGCATCAATCACAAAATCACTTGCATTAAATGCTGTGACAGCGCTTTCCAATAGAGGCACACGCGCATACAATTCCCCACTATTCCAAAGCTCCGTCACTTGTTCAATACCAGCAGGAATTGTTGACCTAAATAATGTAGAGAATTGGTCAAATAAGGTCGGGAATACTAAATAGGAAAACAAGATAATCAATAAGATGCCTAATGCCATTGATAGCGCAATACTAAGCATACGCCCAATATGCCAACGCATAAAGAAACGCACAGGCATCGAAAACACAATCGTCAAAATAACACCAGCCAGCGCTAGCATCAAAATACCGCGAATCTGCCAGATTGCGACTAAAAGAATGACAAAAAAGATGCTTATAATCAGTATATTGAGATTCCGCACATAGCCTGAATCAGTACGAATCATCTAGTTTCCTTATGTTGAGCATGTTGAGCGAAGTGTTAGCCATTATAACGGACGACTAACATCGTCATATCATCAAATGGGGGTTCACCTTCACTAAAGACATCCACATCATGCAAGATCATATTCATTAGTTCGGTTGATGTTTTATCGCCTACTTGTGTAACAACCTCCATCAGGCGATCTTCACCATAAGGTTCTGCACGCGGATTTTCTGCCTCAGTCAAACCATCGGTATAATAGACAATAACATCACCCGCTTGCATCTGAATCGTAATTTCCTTCAATGGATTATTCGGAAACCAACCTAATGCGCGTCCACCAATTGGGAGCAACTCGACTTCACCTGTTGCGTGGTGATAATAAATCGGCGGGTTATGTCCCCCATTAACATGTTGGCTCGATCCATCGTCTTTGAATCGGCTATAGTACATTGTGACAAACATACCGCTATTTTCGGCATCTTGTAGTAGCAAGTCATTGGTACGGCTCATCGTTTCGACAGGATCAAGCCCTGCATGAGCATGACTGCGTAAAAGTGTACGTGCGACTGCCATAAATAGCGCAGCAGGTGCGCCTTTATCGGACACATCTGCCATCACTGTACCAACTGACCCATCAGACATAGTGAAAGCATCGTAGAAATCGCCTGCAACTTCGCGTGCAGCTTCCCAATAAGGCGCAATATCATAATGGCGTGTGCGCGGCATTTCGGCAGGGAGTAAATTTTGTTGAATATCATGTGCCATACTGAGTTCGTGTTCTAAACGCCCTTTTTCGAGCGCGACGGCATAAAGCCGAGCATTTTCAATAGCACGGGCTGCTAAACCTGATACCGCTTGCAATAATGATAGATCATCGGGTCGGAATGTCCCTGCTTTCATAGAAGTATCTACATATACAACCCCAATCAGCCGATCTTGCACGAGCATGGGTGCAGCTAAAATCGCACGCAAACCACGCATGATGATACTCTGTCCTGCATTAAAGCGTTCATCAAATTGTGCATTATTCGTTAATAAGGGTGCGCGTGTTTTGACAACTTCGCCCACAATTGTTGTACTATAACCTTCAGATTCGATTGTACCGCCATCAATACCTTGTGCGACCAATACTTTCATTTCGCCTGTTTTTTCATCGGCACTCATCAAGAAGCCACGTTGCGCTTTCGTAACTTCCATGATTGCATTCATAGCGTTATCAAGCGCATTATCAAAATCAAGTGTTGAATTAATCCATGTAGAAACCTGATAGAGTGCTTTCAAATGTTCAGGTTTTAAATTATCAGGTGACGTACGATCCATGTTATTCGCCATGTGTGGCAACCTTTAAGATATCTAAGCAACATGAGTGCATTATAGCATTATCCAATTGATGAGGCGAATACATAAGCACACGGTATAATGAACCACTGAATACATTTAACGAAAAGGCATGTTTATGAAATTTGATGTTACTATTTTCCCAGATGATTTGAATGCGATTCCAGATATTGCAAAAAAAGTTGAAGATATGGGCTTTGATGGTTTGTGGACAGCCGAAGCACAACATAATCCATTTTTACCACTCCCATTAGCTGCCAACAGTACAAGCACGCTTGAATTAGGAACAGCCATTGCAGTAGCATTCCCACGTAGCCCAATGGTAACGGCTCAAATTGCATGGGATTTGGCAGCACAATCTAATGGACGCTTTATGCTTGGTTTAGGGACACAGATTGCTGTCCATATTGTGAAGCGATTCAGCGCACAGTGGGATGGCAAGCCTGTCTCGCAATTGCGCGAATATATTGAAGCAATGCGTAAGATTTGGGCAGCCTTTCAAAGTGGTAGCGGTTTACGCTATCGTGGCGATCATTATAGCTTTGGGGTATTGCCACCATTTTTCAATCCGGGTGAGATTGAACATCCAGAAATTCCGATTTATATAGCAGGTGTAGGCGCAGCGCTCTGCCGATTAGCGGGTGAAATGTGTGATGGTTTTCATGTTCATCCTTTTCATACAACACAATACTTAAAAGAACTCACACGCCCTGCTATTCAAGAAGGCGCAGATAAAACAGGACGCAGTATTGATGATGTTGCCTTAACTTGTTCTGTATTTGTGGTAACAGGACGCAATGCCGAAGAAATTCAACGCAGTACGATTGAGATAAAGTCACAAATTGCATTTTATGCCAGTACACCCAGCTATCAAAAAGTTCTGGATAAACATGGTTGGCGCGACTTTGGCGAAAAGATGAATAAAATGACCAAAGAAAACAAATGGGATGTCATGTGGCAAGAAGTTCCTGATGAAATCCTACATGAATTTGCAGTCGTCGCAGCCCCTGATGAATTGCCCTATGCTGTGCGTGAAAAATACGATGGCTTATTAGATCGGGTTGCCTATTATTTCCCATTTGATCCGAGTGATGAAACACGACAAATTGTGTGGGAACATGCCAGTAAAGCCATGCGCTAGATTAGTCGCGTTTACCATCTAACATATCTAGTGCATCGGAGCGTGTCATAATTCCGATTGGTGTTTCAGTTGTAATGCCTCTTTCGGTGATGATAAGGGCTTCGAGGATCGGTTTTGCAGCGAATAGTCCTGTCGCGGCAGTGATTGTCATATGGCGTGGGATAAATTGCCAATGTTG
>JBAUIA010000269.1:0-3269 GCA_049680565.1 Phototrophicaceae bacterium | reverse complement strand
CAGAAGGTAACTTCAACGGGCAAGGCAGTGTTGCCGTTTCCGCCCCCGAAAATGATAGTCATATACTGAGTGTTATTAATAATGGTACAAGCTACTCTATTATCTTAGATGGTGAATTAATAGCCCCAGACATTCCCGCTATGGTGGATGGTGACTATGTAGGCTTAGTTACTGCACAGAGTCGCGTTGCCTTTGATAGCTTCAATGTTAGTGCTGATAGTGAAATCATTATCCCTGAATCCGAAGCCACTGAAGAAAGCTCAACACAAGGACTCAATCTTAATAGTGTTACAGGTGATTGGCAATTCGGCGATACGATTGTACAAGCAGCTACCGACACAGTGGATTATATCGCTGGTACAGGGATTGCCGCCGAAGTATTTAGTGTCAGTGTGATGATTACTTTACCTGATGAATTAGATGATGCAGGTGCAGGTCTAGTTTTTCATATGAGTGGACGAGATGATATTACGAATGGTCAGATGATTCGCTTTGGTAACGGTGGTTCAGAAATTTTCTGGGGCATCTATGATGAAAATGCAGTCTTTGAAGGGCAAGGTGGTGCACCACTTGAACTTGATTGGTCAAGTCCACATCAACTGACGCTCAATGTTAGCGCGGATACTTACGATGTACTGATTGATGGAGAAGCACTTGTCACTGATTTGCCTGTTAGTGGTAATTTTGGCTGGATTGGCTTACTCAGTTATCGTGGAACAGTTACATTTTCAGATTTTGAATTGAGCATAGGACAATAATTATGCAATCAGTTCAAGAACCAACTCAATCAACTAAAAGCTCTGAAACAAAACGCTTTGACTGGATACGCATTCCTCTCGTCGCCTTTGTCGTCACACGCGTTATCATTTTCTTAGCAGCCTATCTCACAGAAGTTGCTTTTCCAAGTATTATTGGAGAAGGACTGTATCATGTGAACCCAAACAATATTTTCTTAGATGTTTGGGCACGTTGGGATAGTGGGTTTTATCTAAGTATCATCAACGATGGGTATAGCTTCGTGGTCGGGCAACAGAGTAATGTCGCATTTTTCCCACTATATCCACTTTTGGTTAATTTACTGAGTTCAGTTACGGGAAATGTTCTATTAGCCGCGATAATTATCAGCAATACGTGTTTATTAGGCGCACTCCTTTTCCTCTATAAGCTGACAGAGCTTGAATTTGATAAAGAAACCGCAGGAAGAACTGTCTTTTATATTGCAGCCTTTCCAACAGCGTTTTTCTTTTCGGCAGTATATACCGAAAGCACCTTCCTTGTTTTTAGTATCGGCGCATTGTATTTTGCTCGTAAACAAGAATGGGGATGGGCTGCCACAATGGGCATGTTGTGTAGCATGTCGCGCATTGTTGGCGTGATTAGTTTTGGTGTGATTGGCTTGGAATGGTTGCGTTATCACGGATGGACTTTTAGCACGATTCATAAGCCCGACGCATGGAAAAATATGTGGAATGGCATCAAAACTGATTGGGTAAATTTAGCAGTCATATTCTTAGTGCCTCTGGGTTTAATTAGTTACATGATATTTCTGCACATTAATTTTAACGACCCAATTGCATTCTCTACTGTACAGAGTGCTTGGGGACGCGAGCAAATCGGACCGATTGCTGTTCTGATGCGTGATGCTCGATTGCTCTTGAGTGGTGATTTCTTACGCGGACAAATCTGGTATCACATCGCACTCGACCTTGTACCTGCATTAGCTGTCTTAGCATCATTGGTTTGGATGTGGCGACGTTTGGGCGAGAGTTACGCCATTTTGAGCGCTCTCTCGATATTAATTCCACTGAATAGCGGAAGCCAAAGCCTGTCGCGTTATGTATTGGTTGTTTTCCCTTTCTTTATGTTACTTGGCTATCTCGGAAAACATAAGCTAATTGATCAAACACTGATGATTTTATTTAGTGTATTTCTCGGGATTTTCACAGGTCTTTTCGTCAACTGGATATTTATCGCTTAAATAAGCCACTCTCGTGGTTCATCACGGCACAAGCAAAATAATGAGTTCAGAAAAGTTCAGAAATAAGCGAGAAAGTTATCGCATTAAAAAAGTATTTCTTAGTAGACAGCATGGGACATGCTCATACAAGATAAATTAAGAGGGAATTAAAATGCCATATCAAAATTATGAACACTGGAAAACCACCCCTATATCAGACAATCCACATTTATCGATTGTCATTCCTGCTTACAATGAAGAAGAACGCATTGTACCAACTGTTGGCGCAATTGCAGCCTATGTATCAACTCTCGGTTTTGAATGGGAATTGATTGTTGCCGATGATGGTAGCACGGATGATACGGTTAAACTCTTACAAGAATTAGAGTTGGTTAATTTAAGAGTTTTGATTGCAGCAAAAAATGGTGGCAAGGGTAGTGCTGTAAGACGTGGTATGTTGGCGGCACGAGGCGACTATGTATTATTCACGGATGCTGATAACAGCACACCCATTGAAAATGTAACGCCTGTCCTCAAAAAATTAACAGACGAGGGCTATGATGTAGCAGTTGGTTCGCGTGCAGCAGATGGCGCAAGTGAAAGCAATAAATCATTTTTCCGCCATTTGATGAGTGGTGGCTTACGCTTACTAGTACGTTATGTCCTGAATATCCGTGTGAAAGACACGCAATGCGGATTCAAGATGTATAGCAAAGAAGCTGCACAGAAATTACATCGTCAACAAACGATTGATGGCTTCTCATTTGACCTTGAATCACTCTATCTTGCGTCAAAATATGGCTATAAAGCCGTTGAAGTTCCGGTGGAATGGATGGATGCGCCCGGCAGTAAAGTTGATGCAAAAAAAGAGGCTATTCGTTTCTTACAAGATATGACTCGAATTCGTATCAATGATATAAAAGGTGTTTATAATAAGCCTCCCACTAATCTACCCATTATTGATGCCTCAGATATGGCACAGGTGACAAGTGCTAGAAAAAAGCTAATTAACATTGCAGTTGTTTCGCCCTATCCCCCCAGCAAGAGTTCACTCAATGAATATGGTTATCATTTCATCACTGCATTACGCAAGAAGCCAGAAGTTGGACAAATTTACATCCTGAGTGATGAATTGCCTGATGGAGAATACTATCAACCAATCACGGAAGAAGGCGCACCAACAAGTATAATTTCCTGCTGGAAATTTGGTGCAGTCAATAATCCAACTCGTATCCAATCCGCAGTGAAAACTCTCAAGCCCGATTTAGTCTTGTTTAATATTCAATTTGCTAGTTTTGCCAGTAGTCGCGTG